>DASRCD010000127.1:0-11552 GCA_035653315.1 Candidatus Angelobacter sp. | reverse complement strand
TCACGAGCTTCCATAGCGCTGTACCGAATACCCGGCAGGTGCCGATACCGCCCGAGTTGTCCTGGCGCGCTGAAATAAGGACGTCTTCCACGCATACGCAGCGCGGACTGTCCCGCAGTAATGTGAAGGTCCATCCAAGCTGGGCCAGATTGGTGCCGTCCAGTTTTTTAAATTCATCCAGAGGTAATTGCTGAAATGCTGCTTTCCTGCTGATATTTGCACTGATAAATGTAAGCGACGTATAAGCGTACAGAGCAAAGTCTCTTGGACTGGCAAATTCCTTGAGTTTGCCAGTAAACGTGGGCCGGCTCTGCCGCTGATACCGCCCTCGAAAGGTTGATGCTTTCAGATACAGAAGATCGTAGCGACGACTCGCAAGATGAGTCAGCACGACATGTAATGCACCCGGCAGGATGATGTCATCGTCTCCAAAAATCCAGACATATTCACCACGTGCAGCCTCATAGCAGCGGATGAAATTGCCATCAGCACCAATGTTCTTTTCATTTCTGAAATATGTCAGCTTCAGTCCCTCTTGACGAAAGGATTCAACTACGGCCGGTGTTTCGTCCTGAGAAGCGTTATCGAAGACAATCAATTCCACGCGAGGTTCTTCTTTGAGTTGCGGGGCGAGTACTTCCAACAAATCCTGCAGACAGCTATGCCGGTTATAAGTTGGTATCGCAATCGTCAGAAGCGGGCGGTCACTGGGCATGCCAAAGTCTCCTGTATTTTATGAAGGTATAAGTTCCCAGCGGTAGACCCATGAATATGGCGACCATCAATGACCCGGTGGCAATACCAATTGGTCCATACGTTTTTCCCAAAAAATATGTGGAGCACCCTACAAGCAGGGCTCCGAGGACGGAATTTAAAAGAAATTTTTCCTGTTTGTGTGCTCTCAGATACAGGGCCTCAGCATTAATAAGGTTATTCAACATGGTATTCAAAAGGAGGATACCCAACGGGAGTGGATCGAGAATCCGGTGTGCCAAACGAAAGTGGGCCCAATTCAAATAAAGATCCACGCACCAGGCTACGAGTGCGCCCGCGGTGCAAACAGAAAATGACTGCTTGACCGCCCTGAAGAAAAGATTGTCCAAGTCGGCGTATTCTCGGCGTGCAATAAATGCACCGAACCGCGGGGCCTTGGTATTGATCCATGAGATAGAGATGGATTGTAAAGCGGCGCACAAGGTCAGAGACATTCCCATTTGACCGGCTATCACTGCTCCCTTATAGGCAAAAAGGACAGGGTTATAAAGCTGGAAGATAAAATAACCACATAGCCAACTGACAGCAATGCGCCACTGGAAATGCCAGACCTCGGTGCCCCAGTGAATTCCATAATGTCCTACTTTATATCGCAACAGCCCCAGTAACAGCTTACGTCTTCTGAAAAGCCAGAAAGAAGCCATGCATACATTGCCAGCGATCATCATTGCCGGCGTAAACAACCCCTGATGAGAAACCAGCGCCCCCCAGGCCAACAGGTTTCCGAAAGCGGCCTGCGTAAAACGAACACGCGCCACGTTCGCTACATAGCCGCAGCCTTCCATAAATGAGAGGACCGGATCAATCTGAAATGTAATTGCTGCGGCTATGGCAGTTGCATACCACGGCAGACGCCAGTGAACGGGAGGCCCGGGTTGCCGATGGGCAGCGAAGAAATGGCTCCCTGCAAGTATCAGAAAAATTGCCAGCAGCACTGCCGCACTTGTGTACCAGCGAACAGCCTTTTGCAAGACAGAGGCAAGGCGCGCATGGGCCACCGGGTCACCCTCAATCTCTTCATCGGCGGAAATCGTCAGGTGGGCCCGCTCATGACTTGCCATTTGCAGAATGACAAATGAGAACCCAAGTTCAAAAACGATCTGTAGCGCGACCAGGCTGCCGAAAGTGTAGTAGTAGCCCTGCTCTGCCGGCGTCAAAAATCTGGCGATGAGAATGAGTGTAATCAAGCCGGCAACGCTGGCCCAGACACGCGCCATGATCGTAAATGCGATCGGCTTGTCAATACCAATTCTGGTATGGAGCCAAATCCGCGCTCTCTGAAGCCGCGATACAAGCCAACCGGCCGGCATCGGGTCATCGCAGATCAAAGCCATTAAGTTGCCTCTACTAAAAAAATTCAGACGGTCCAAATGCAATACGTCTGGCAGGTTTTGGACGAACGGTTTGTCCCCAGTCTCTCGTCCTTTATTGTAATAATCTCCCGCTTAAGACCGGGACTTCAGGGCTTTCCGATACCTTTCCCGACACGTTAAAGAAGGTTCTCATATTTTTCGATTTGATCAAGCGTCTTCTGATGCATGTCCTGGCCCTGGTGCCAGCCTTGATACCAGTCAATGGTCCAGTCCAGTGCTTCTTCAATGCTTAACCTGGGATGCCATCCAAGCTCAGTTCTCGCTTTGCTCGCATCGAGGCGCAGAATTCCTGCTTCATGCACGCCAGCATCTGTATCACGCACCCAGCCAGCGCCAGGACCCCATGCAGCGGCCAAATGATCGGCGATCTGCTCCACTGTCCATGCACCGTCATCACCTGGACCGAAGTTCCATGCCGATGCATATTGCTGCTCTCCGGATAAAAGCTTTTCTGCGAGAAGGACGTAGCCAAAGACAGGTTCCAGCACGTGTTGCCAGGGACGAACCGCTTTTGGCCTGCGAATCAGCACTGGTGTTTTAGACTGAAAGCCTCGAATGAGATCAGGGACAAGGCGGTCTGCTGACCAATCACCGCCACCAATCACATTACCAGCACGCGCCGTAGCAAGTGCTACCCGATGCTCGAGCGAAAAAAATGAACTGCGATACGCGGCACTGACGATTTCCGCACATGCCTTGCTTGAAGAATAAGGATCGTGTCCGCCCAGAGGATCCGTTTCACGATATGGCCAGACCCATTCTTTGTTTTCATAACACTTGTCCGTAGTTACGCAGACAACAGCGCGAACGGAAGGTGTTTTGCGCACAGCTTCAAGCAAATGGGCCGTTCCCATCACATTGGTCGCGTAGGTCTCCAAAGGATCAACATAGGAGTGGCGGACCAAAGGTTGAGCTGCGAGGTGAAATACAACATCCGGAGCAAAATTTGTGAGTTCCATGCTCAATTGCGAACGATCGAGCAGGTTACCTCGTTTGTCCTGAAGTACTTTAGAAACATTGGCCGCTGTAAATAAATTCGGCTGAGTAACCGGATCGAGCGAGTATCCGCAGATTTTGGCGCCCAGCTTCGCCAGCCACAGTGCAAGCCATCCCCCTTTAAATCCAGTGTGCCCCGTCAGGAATACGCGACGACCCTGCCAAACCCTTACCATGTCTTCCACGGTGCACTCCCATTCGCCCATAGCTCTTCGAGCCGGTGTTTATCCCGGATCGTATCCATTGGCTGCCAGAATCCGTGATGGAAAAAGGCCTGCACCTGGTTTTTTGCTGTCAATCTCTGCATTGGCTCCTGTTCAAACATACAAACGTCATCGGGAATCTCATTCAGCACTTCGGGCGACAATACAAAATAGCCCCCATTGATCCATCCACCTTCGCCCTTTGGCTTCTCCTGGAATGCTGAGACGTTGGTCCCGTTGAGATCCAGTCCACCAAAACGCGCTGGAGGCTGCACCGCAGTCAAAGTGACACTTTTGCCGTGAGCACGATGAAAAGCAATACTGCTGGTGATGTCAATATTGCCAACCCCATCTCCATAGGTCATGCAAAATGCATCTTCATCGGCCAGATATTTCCGGACCCTCGCAAGCCTGCCACCAGTCCCTGTGCTTTCTCCGGTATCAATGAGAGTCACTCTCCACGGCTCAGCAACGCTCTGGTGGACCTCCATCCGGTTCTGCTGCATATCGAAAGTAACGTCCGACATGTGTAGAAAATAATTAGCAAAATATTCTTTGATCATGTAGCCCTTATATCCACAGCAAATAATGAAGTCATTAATTGCATGATGGGAATAGATCTTGAGAATGTGCCACAAAATGGGCTTTCCGCCAATCTCGACCATTGGTTTCGGGCGTACTCCTGTTTCTTCACTGAGGCGAGTTCCCAGGCCACCTGCGAGAATAACCGCTTTCATTTCAGTCTCGGATTCATTTAAAAGAAGTTTAAAATAGTAAATGAGCAATCAGACATGGACGTGTTCTCAGATTCACATCTCAATCATGATACGGTATACGGCTTTTTACTGATTGTGTATGCTAAAAATTAGCTGATGCGATGACTAATAAAGCGACCCAGCTTCGCCAACAAATTCTCAATCTTTGCTCTGAGTATTTTCAACACGCATTCCCCGAGCGCGATTTCAAACCTGCGGAATCTTCCGTTCCCGTTTCCGGGAAGATGATTGATTCGCAAGACTTGTGCTCGGTGGTGGATTCGGCTTTGGATTGCTGGTTCACAACGGGGCGGTTCGCTGAGGATTTTGAACGAAAGTTGTCCCGGTTTGTTGGCGTTCGATGTGCCTCTTTGGTCAATTCCGGTTCTTCAGCCAATCTCGTAGCAGTGAGTGCTCTGACCTCGCCCAAATTGGGAGATCGCCGCCTGAAACCGGGCGACGAAGTCATCACGGTCGCTGCCGGCTTTCCTACAACGGTAAATCCAATCATTCAGAACCAACTGGTTCCTGTCTTTGTTGACGTTACGGTTCCGGGTTATGAAATAGACACAAGTCAACTGGAAGCTGCTCGAAGTGAAAAGACCAGGGCCGTCGTTGTGGCGCATACACTGGGAAATGTTTTTGACCTGGATGCAGTGACAGCGTTTGTAAAAAAATACAATCTTTGGCTCATAGAGGATTGCTGCGATGCGCTGGGTTCTACCTGGAAAGGCAGGAATGTTGGCACATTTGGCGATATCGCCACCGTCAGCTTCTACCCGGCGCACCACATTACGATGGGCGAGGGTGGCGCAGTTCTGACAGACAAACCTAACCTGCAGGTACTGATCGAATCATTCCGTGATTGGGGCCGCGATTGCTGGTGCCACACAGGAAAAGACAACACCTGTGGCAAGCGGTTCGAGTGGCAACTTGGTACTCTGCCCTGCGGATATGACCATAAGTACACCTATTCACATATCGGCTACAACCTCAAAGCAACCGATATGCAAGCTGCCCTGGGTGCTTCTCAAATTGCAAAACTGCCAACTTTTATTCAGCGGCGGAAGGAGAACTTCCAATATCTTCGCAACGCGCTTCAGCCATTGGAAGAACACCTCATATTACCTGAAGCGACACCTGGCTCAGATCCTTCATGGTTCGGATTCCCTATTGGAGTGCGCGAAAGTGCTCCATTTCGGCGAGATGATCTGGTCCGCACTCTGGAAGCAAACAAGATTGGGACCCGGCTACTATTTGGGGGCAACTTATTGCGTCAGCCTGCTTATAAAGACTGCACGTATCGCGTGGTTGGCACCCTGCCAAATACAGATTTCGTGATGAACAATGTTTTCTGGATTGGTGTCTATCCCGGCTTGACCAGACCGATGCTGGACTTCGCGGCTGAGGTCATCGGAAATTTTGTCCGTAATGTAACTGAAGAGTCCTCCGAGCCTCAATTTCCGGTGCTTCGATAAGCGATTACATCTGATTTTCTATTATGATACCTTCTTACTTGTATATATAGCTGAATGTGACGGGAGAGTCTTTTGGCTTAAATATTCACAATCTAGTTCCAATCTCTTCGCGATTGAAGAGAATTCTCTTCATTGATATTTCGACAGTCTCTTCAGGTTTCAGCAATCAGGAGCACTTCGTGAACACAGTACAGATTGGCAATCGGCTGGTCGGTGATGGCCAACCCTGCTTCATCATAGCCGAAATCGGAATTAATCATAATGGCGACATAGATATTGCAAAACGCCTCATCCGGGTTGCGGTTGCTGCCGGCTGCGATGCCGTTAAATTTCAAAAACGCACACCTGAGCTTTGCGTGCCACAGGCCCAACGCAATCACATGCGCGATACGCCCTGGGGCTATATCTCTTATATGGAGTATCGCGAAAAGGTTGAATTTGGTCAGGAGCAGTACAAAGAAATTGACCGATATTGTCGTGAGCAGGGTATTCTTTGGTTCGCCTCCTGCTGGGACGAGCCTTCGGTTGATTTTCTTGAGCAGTTCGATCCTCCCTGTTATAAGGTTGCCTCTGCCGGCCTTACCAATGATGCATTGCTGAAACACACTCGCGATACAGGCAAGCCGGTGCTGCTTTCCACAGGTATGAGTTCGATTGCCGACATAGATCACGCCATTGACATTCTGGGCAAAGAAAACCTCGTCCTTCTGCATACTGTCAGCACTTATCCGGCGAAATATGAAGAATTGAACCTGCGTGCCATCGCTACTCTGCGGAATCGTTACCGGGTCCCCGTTGGATACTCCGGTCATGAGACAGGTATTGCTTCAACCGTAGCTGCGGTTGCATTAGGTGCATGCTGCATCGAGCGCCACATCACGCTCGATCGCGCTATGTGGGGTTCAGATCATGCTGCTTCTCTTGAGCCTACAGGTCTCACCCGCGTCTGCCGTGATATTCGCCTGGTTGAAACCAGCATGGGAGACGGGGAGAAGAAAGTAATCGAAAGAGAGCTTCCTATCATTGCGAGATTGCGCGGCCAGAGCTAACATGTTCGAGAAAATCAAGGCAATTGCCACAGATGTCGACGGTGTTTTGACCGACGGCACGTTCTGGTGGGGAACGAACGGCGAGGAGTTCAAACGTTTCTGCTTTGCAGACGTAACAGGTGTTGCAATGGCCCGTAAGGCCGGCTTGAAATTGGCCCTGGTTTCCGGAGAGTCGAGCGAAGCTGCAAAATTGCTGGTCCAGCGCTTTGCCGACAAGCTGCAGATCCCTGACATCTACAAGGGCTGTCATGACAAAGCTGGAGCGGTAAAAGAGTTCGCCGGACGGTATGGCTTGCGGCTTTCAGAAGTCTGTTTTATTGGAGATGACACGCTCGATGTACCAGCGATGGAAATCGTTGGAGTTGCAGTTGCTCCTGCCAATGCTCAAAAAATCGCAAGAGAAAATGCTACATGGATTGCCTCTGCCAATGGCGGCTCAGGGGTTTTACGTGAAGTGATTGAAATGGTCCTTGAGCAACAAAAAAATTCCAAATAATCAGAATGCCTGCAACCATAAAACTCTCTGACTATGTTATGCAGTTCCTGGCCGATAAGGGACTGACGCATGTTTATATGCTCGCTGGCGGCGGCGCCATGCACCTGGACGACTCTCTGGGGCGCTGCTCCGGTTTGCAGTATGTGTGTAATTTGCATGAACAGGCCTGCGCTATTGCCGCAGAAGCCCATTCGCGCGTTACCAATCATCTGAGCGCCGTCCTTGTTACCACGGGACCGGGCGGTACAAATACGATTACGGGTGTAGCCGCTGCATGGCTGGACTCGACTCCTGTGCTGTTTATCTCCGGACAGGTCAAACGCGCTGATCTGAAACGGGACTCTGGCGTGCGCATTCTGGGTGTACAGGAAATTGATATTGTTTCGATCGTTGACTCAATCACGAAATATGCTGTCACAATCGAAGACCCGCAGAGTATCCGATATCACCTGGAAAGAGCGGTGCACCTGGCGCTGACAGGCAGGCGTGGACCGGTGTGGATTGATATTCCATTGGACGTACAAGCTGCGCAGATTGATCCCGCTTCGTTGCCGGGCTTTGTCCCTGACGATGTCTCTGCCGCAACCTCGCCTGCGGAAGTACTACGCAAACAAGTTGCAGAAACAATCGAACTCTTGCGGGCGGCGGAAAGACCTGTAGTGCTTGCCGGAAATGGCATTCGTATGTCAGGCGCGCTGGAGCAATTCACTCGGGTGGTCGAAAAGCTCAGGATTCCTGTGCTCACGACATGGCTCGGCCTGGACCTCATTCCAGATGAGCATCCGCTATGTTTTGGCCGTCCGGGGTCCCTTGCCCCTCGCGGAGCAAACTTTACTCTTCAGAACTGCGATCTGTTACTGATTGTTGGCTCGCGTCTGGATATGGCCATGACCGCGTATGCACATGACCGCCTGGCGCGTGGTGCTAAAAAAGTCATGGTGGACATAGATCCGGCCGAAATCCGCAAAATGAAGACGCGGATCCATGTCCCAATTGTTGCTGACGCTCGTGCTTTCCTGACTGAGTTCGACAAGCAATCTACCGATGTTGATCCTCGCCGCTGGAAGAACTGGGTAAAACGTTGTGAGGAATGGAAGTCAAAATATCCGATCGTGCTGCCTGAACACCGCAATCGCCCCGGAGAACTCAGCATGTATCACTTCTCTGAAGTTCTGAGTGATCATCTTGCGGAAGGAGATGTGATCGTTCCGGGGAGCTCTGGGTTTGCTATCGAAATTTTTCTTCTCTGTCTCAAAATCAAGCGCAACCAGCGCTGCTTTCATAACCGGGGCACTGGCTCAATGGGATTCGGCTTGCCGGCAGCCATTGGTGCGGCGGTGGCCAGCGGACGCCGAACAATTTGTGTGGACGGCGACGGTGGGTTCCAGATGAATATTCAGGAATTGGCCACTGTGGAGCGGCTTAGACTTCCTATCAAGTTCTTTGTTGCCAACAATGACGGGTATGCTTCCATCCGCGCGTCTCAAACCGGTTATTTTCAACGCCTGGTGGGCGCAGACAGAACCAGTGGAGTCACGCTGCCGGAGCTTGAAAAAATTGCCCATGCTTACGGGCTGCCTTTCGCGCGGATTTCAGACAAGAATAACTTGAATGAATCTGTAAAAGATGTTCTGCAAAGCGAGGGCCCGGTTGTTTGCGAGGTCATGGTTGCCGCCAATGAGGAACGGATTCCGCGGGCCTCTTCTTTTATCAAACCAGATGGCTCAATGGGGTCCAAACCGCTCGAAGACCTGTTCCCGTTTCTTCCGCGTGAAGTCTTTCTCTCGGAAATGATTATTCCACCTCTGGAGGACTGATGGCCGCCGCGAAGCCTCTGGCTGCCCGGGACCTGAATCTAATACTCGAACGCACAGCCCCGCTCTGGGAAGAAGTACGGGGAAAACGGATTTTTCTGACTGGTGGAACTGGTTTTTTTGGTTGCTGGCTGGTAGAGAGCTTCTGCCATATCAACCGGGTTCTTGGTCTTGATGCAAGACTTGTAGTGCTCACCAGGAACCCCGCCGCCTTTGCGGAAAAATGTCCTCATCTCGTGGCTGATGCTGCTCTGACCATGCATCAGGGAGACGTACGCAATTTTATTTTTCCTGATGGAGCCTTCAGCCATATTATCCACGCTGCAACAGATACCGATGCGAAATTTGCAAATCAGGCCCCACATGAGATGTTCACCACGATCATTGCAGGCACAGAACGGGTCCTGCAATTTGCAGTCATGCGAGGCACACAAAAATTTCTTCTGACAAGTTCGGGGGCTGTATATGGAAAGCAGCCACCCACGATTACGCACTTACAGGAAACATATGGTGGTGCACCTGATCCTGTGGAGCCGGGGAGTGTCTATGGAGAAGGTAAACGCGCGGCGGAACTCCTGTGCGCTTTATATCAAAAGGGAAATAACCTGGAATGCAAGATCGCCCGCTGCTGGGCCTTTTGTGGACCGCATCTTCCGCTGGACCGGCATTTCGCCATCGGCAATTTCATTGGCGATGTGCTCTCCGGCCGGCCCATTCAGATTCAGGGAGATGGCACGCCTCGCCGTTCTTATCTCTACTCCGCGGATCTTGCAATCTGGTTATGGACACTGCTCTTCACCGCACCGGCGCTTGTGCCCTTCAATGTCGGCTCTGATCATGATGTCAGCATCCTGGAACTGGCACATATCGTCGCGGCGACCCTGAATCCGAAAACAGAAATCCGCGTAGCCCATAAATCTGTTCCCGGAACGCTCCCACAGCGGTATGTCCCATCCATTGATCGTGCTCGAGAAAAACTCGGGCTCGATGTCAGTATTGGCCTGGAAGAGGCAGTCCGCCGAACAGCAGAGTGGTATAGTAAGTAGCTTTTATCTGGGGTGTTTTCCCATATCTCATTCGACGGCCACACGAGATGCCCACCGCTCCTTCAAGTTCAGGAATGGGCTTTCAAACCAGCGAAAACTCAGCCATGCAAGGAATAATGTGCCGCCCAGTGCTATAACGGCTGTCAGGGCCTCTGCACGTTGCACAATTGCATGATCGCTAAGCCGCGAGCCTGCATAAACGTAATGCGCGACTTTATTCGAGAAGCTGAAATACAGCAGATGCGGGATGTCGTGCAAAACATACGCACCATAGCTTATGCGGCCCATCCAGCGTAAGGGACGAAGGTTGAACAACCTGTACAGGAAGTTTCCGGGTTGCAAAGTCATCAGAATCAGCATGGCCGAAAGCAAGTCAATTGCGCTCAGCCCCCAGGTAAACTTCCAATCTGGATACACGTAAGGTCGTTGCCAGATATGAACGTGTGGACGAAATATCATCCACAAGGCGACGATTGCCACTGCAACAGGAAATAATTTACGCACCAGACGTAAGCACTGCTCTTTTTCTTGTCCCCGGATGACCAAAGCAAAAAATCCGCCAAGCAGAAGAGCATCCAGCCGAAATGGCGTAAGCCTGTAGAGAATCTCATTATTGAGCATCCAGTCCGGGAAAACATGCTCGCCGAGCAAACGCAAACCAAGACACAGCGGAAACATTGCAATACAGAGTCTGAGTAATTGCTTTCTGTCCCGTAGCCAGAAAACGATCCACGGCCAGAATAAGTAAAATTGCTCTTCAACGCACAGCGACCAGAAGTGCCCAAGATAAAGCTTCACTGTATGAGGGCCCACTAACCCTGTTGGTTGAAAATCAGCCAGCATCTGAATGGGATCGTAAAGACTGTATGGTTGAATAAACCGCGCGAAATTACCCAAATATGCAGGCCAAACCAGCCAATGCCAGTTTATTTGCCAGTGCACGAATGGCTTAAGCAGAAGAATGACTAGTAAGGTCCCGTAATATAGCGGAAAAATACGCAATGTTCGCCGAACATAAAAATTTCGCACACGATGCGTGTCATTACGGGTGTCAAACAAAATTCCAGTAATCAGAAAACCGGAGAGAACAAAAAATACATCAACTCCGGCCCACCCCCATGGAATTCCAAGATAGTGTTCACCAAACACCATTAAGAACGCTAGAGCGCGCACTCCATCCAAAGCTGGATAGAAGGCCCGGTTCTCTGGCCGCGTCCACTCGGTATTACCCGAGACGATTAGGGATTCTGCAGTATTTTTCCTGGATAAGGACAGCACCAACTTAGTTTATCCGGACACCGAACAGAGGGCATCCTTCCGGGAAGTCCATACATGAACATTCATTAGATGCTCCCCATGCCTGGATATCTGGCGTTCTTCGCGATGAGCAAAACTGAAAAAGGAAAGTCTAATCTCCAGCCAGAACTGCTTCCCTTCTTGCTTTCTCGCGTTCGAAGTAGCGTTCCATAAATTTCGTATCAAATTTGCCTTCGCGGAAGTCCTGGTCTTCAAAGATTCCGCGATGCAGCGGGATCGTAGTGTGTATTCCCTCGACTATAAACATGCCC
>DASRCD010000126.1:0-2825 GCA_035653315.1 Candidatus Angelobacter sp. | reverse complement strand
GGGGTTGATCGCCAGCAAAGAGGGCGACCTGCGCGACGTGATTCCCGGTTCAGAAGCCTATGCCGCTGGTCTTGGGCCGGGGATGAAGATCATCGCCGTGAATGGCCGCAAGTGGTCCAAGGACGTAATGCGCGCGGCATTGCGGGCCGCAAAGCACAACCAGCAGCCCATTGCGGTCCTGGCGGAAAATGGCGAATACTTCAATACCTACCAAATGAATTATCACGAAGGCGAGCGCTATCCTCACCTGGTGCGCGCGGATGGACAGCCAGATTTTCTGGATGACATCATCAAGCCGATGACAACAGGCGCGAACTAACTTCTTCAGCTTGGACTTACCGGAGTGCGCGGCTGGGATACAGCAGCCGTGCGCTCAAGCTTGTCCCAGGCAAAAGGCTTGCCATCAATAGCGCGCTTGATTGTCTTGGCCAGCACAGCGGAGAAAAGCTGCCGGTAGGAGAACCGCTGTAACCACAAATGCAGCAGGAGTTGAGCATCTTCGCCGGCGCCTTCCACGCGGCGCTCCAGCAGAAATGCCAGCGCAGAAGCGACAAAGTCAATCGCCAGAAAGATGACGAAATAAAATGCCAGCCGCTCAATGCTGCTGGGGTCCGTGCTTTCCGGATGGAAGTAGCGGGCAGCAGCGTATTCCAGCAGGCCGAATAAAAACATGATGTCAATAAATGGCGAAACCAGCGGCAGCATGATTTGAAAAATAATGATGTTGGGCAAAGCGATCCAGCCCAGGCGGCTGCGCTTGCGAATGGCCGCGCCGTGCTTCCATACTGCCTGCAGAATGCCGAATGACCAGCGGAAACGCTGGCGCATTAAACCCCGGGCATTCGTAGGCGCTTCAGTAAACGCCAGTGCGCGGTCTTCATTCACCACCTGCCAGCCATTTTCCAGCAGGGACATGGTCAGGTCCGCATCTTCCGCCACTGTATCCGTATGGTAGCCGCCTGCCTGCCTTACAGCAGAGACGCGCCATGCGCCAATGGCGCCGGGAACAACGCTGACGGCTCCGAACACGTTGAGAGCGCGGCGTTCAAAGTTCTGGCTGGTGATGTACTCAAGCGCCTGCCAGCGGGTCCACAGATTCACGCGATTGCCGACTTTCGCATTGCCGGCTACGGCAGCCACTTCCGGGTTGGCGAAATGAGGAACCAGAATGGAAATAGCATTTGGCGCGATGACGGTATCAGCATCAATGCCGACATAAATTTCATCGTCAGTATGTTTCAGGGCATGGTTCAGGGCTTCAGCTTTTCCCGCATTCACTTTGGTCAACAACAAAACGCGCCCTTCGGCAATCTCTTTGGCAAACTTCTCCCGCACCACCGCCGACGTTGCGTCCTTTGAGCCATCATCCACCACAATGGTCCGCAAGTTAGGGTAGTCAGATGCCAGCACGGAACGCACCGTGTGCTCAATGACTTTCTCCTCATTGTAAGCGGGGACAATCACCGTGACTCGCGGCTTGAAATCCGGGCCGCCAACGGGCGCAGGCTTGCGGATTCGATCATAGGTGGCAAGAGCGCCGATGCCGAGCAACCGCGCGCTCATAAAAACGTCACCAATGAAAAACACAAAGACAATAAATTGCGCGATCCATTGCCCCAGGATGAAGACGTATCCATCCAGGCGGGCGCTCAGCACTTCATTGGAAGACAGCCGAGGCATCACGTCTGCCCGCGTCTTGCCCAGCAGGTCTTCCACTCGCACAATCTTGAAGCCGCGTGAACGCAATCCTTCAATAATCTGCGGGAGCGCCGCCACCGTGGCTGCGCGGTCGCCTCCGCCATCATGCAGAAGAATAATGTTTCCGCAGTAAAGCGGTGCGCGCGTCTCACAGCCTTTGGTAGCTTCACGTTGTGCCTGGTCAAAAACTTCAGAAACAATTTCCTGCGAGCTCTGGCCTTTTTTCCAGTCGTTAGGATCAATCTTTGATCCCACGGTGATGTACCCTTCCGTCTGGACCAACTCCAGCGGACGCACCTGGTCAGCTACGTCAGGTTCCTGGTCAATGGAATATGGCGGGCGGAAATATAAAGGCTTCACGCCGAGCTTGCTGGCAAACAGCTTTTCCGTCAGTTGCAGTTCCACGCGCTTCATGTACCACTGGGAGACGTCACTGATATCAGGATGCGTAAAGGTGTGGTTCCCAATATCGTGGCCTTCAGCATAGATGCGTTCTGCCAGACCGGGAAATTTCTGCGTCTGAATCCCAATCAGAAAAAATGTTGCCGGGGCATTTTCCCGCTTCAGTATGTCAAGAATTTTGGGTGTATAGGTGGGATCAGGCCCATCATCAAAAGTGATGGCGACTTCCTTTTCCTTCCAGCCATACTGCTTGATCTGGTACGGCTGCGGCAACACCGTCATTTTTTCGGCGGTAATCAGGTGTGTATCAGGATCAAGGGTAACCTCCCGTTCACCTGCGCTGGGCTGGCGCTGAATAATAAGCATTTCGCCATTGCCTTCACGATCCACATCTTCACCGGCGGGAACGGCCCTGATTTTTTCTTCAGCATTCGGTTCGCTGGGATTGTCCCAGATTTTCCAGAGCGAACGGTCTTCCGATCCAAGCCGCCAAAGAGCAAATGTGCGAATCCCTAATTCGCGCGCGGCGCGCATCTGGTTCATCGTGGTAACGGCATCCAGAAACCAGACCTGATGCTGCGTATTTTCGTCAGTATACGCAAAGTGCGGATTCATGGAATCCGGATCCAGATCAATATCTGAACCCGATTCACTGGCATGGAGCCACGCCTCCTGCACGTTGTTTGTATCGACGTTTACAATGCGCTTTTTCCTGCCGCTAAGGG
>DASRCD010000125.1:0-2131 GCA_035653315.1 Candidatus Angelobacter sp. | reverse complement strand
TGTTTTATTTGCTGATATTCCTGCATTGCCTTCTGCGCCTCCGCCATCTGTCCCGCGGCGCGGCAAGCACGAGCGAGACTGTAATGCAGACTGCCGTCATCATCCAGACTAATGGCTTTTTCTAGGTGCGGAATCGCCTCTGCATTTTGATTCAGCATGGCATAGGCCATCCCCAGAGCTGCATGCGCGGGTAAGAATTGCGGCGCTGCTTTTACAGCAGCAGTCAGATAGGGCAGCGCCTGGCCGGGCTGCTGCGTGCGCCGCAGGCTTTCGCCCAGCATAAAGTTCAGTCCTGATTCATTTGGCTGATGCACAAGCAACTTTTGCAGTATAGGAATTGCTTCACTGTAGTTATGAGCAATAAATAACGAAGTCGCCAGCCCTGTCTCTATATTGGGATCGTTCGGGGACAGGGCGAGCGCAGCACGCCACTCCGCTGCAGCTTCGATATCTTGGCCCCTGCCATGCAAAATCTCAGCTTTTAACTCGTGGAGTTCGACAGACTCCGGCATTTGCTCCAGATGATGAAAGGCGTCGGCTGCCAGTTGATTATAAGCCCTAACCGCCCAGAATAAATCCGCGTTTGAAGCGGCATTTTGTCCAGCAGCCTTTGCTGCACCCAGCAAATCGCCAGACAGGAAACGGCATTCTGCGTTCTCCACTCTGCAATCTGGAGCAGGCTCTCGTTTTCGCTCTTCGCTCGCCCAATCCGCATGGCCGGTGCTCTCATAGACTTTTGCCAGTCCCGCATGGAGTCCGGGAAGGTTGGGCAATTGCTTCTCGGCCTGCCGGTAAAAGAAGAACGCGCTGCGATACTGATGCCTTTGTAGTCGGGTGTCCGCTAGCAGCACTGCCACATACGGTGACTGAGGAGCATTCTTAGAGAGCCGGTCGAAGGTTTGTGTGGCGAGAGTTTCATATGCTTTTCCCAAGCCATACCAGGCCTTTGAGTCTGAGGCGCCGCTAAGAGCAACCAATTTGCGATATTGCTCTGCTGCTGCTTCGGGCCTGTTCAGGCTCAGGTAAGCGCCTGCCAGCATGCCGCGCGCGTTCGGATCGGCCGGTTGAACCTCTACGAGGCGTTTGAGTGGCGCAATTGCCAAGCCCGGCCGGTTCAATTGAAGCTCTGCCATTGCGAGCGACGTCAAGGCAGGCACATTACTCGGTTCGATTTTGAGCACTGCCTCTAAATGCGGAATCGCCTTCTGCGGTTGACCAGCCATCTCTTCGGCTAGTCCCAAATTCAAAATGAGCCCGGGATTACCGGGCAGTGCTGCCACCAGTTTTTGGTAAATGGGAATCGCCTCGCTGAAGCGGCCTTCTGCCATCAGCTCTTTCGCCTGATGGGATTGCTCCACCAAGTCGGAGCTTTGGGCGTAACCAACCACTGCCCGAATTAAAAAAGCGGCCCCAATCAGGAGCCGCCCACGATACAGCAACTTTCGCACCACAAGAGAAATTTACCAACTAAACCTTCCGGCAAATCGGATATTGCGTTCGCCGTACGAACTGGTGATCTGCATGAAGCTGGAGCTGGTTACATTCGAGGAACTGACACCGTTGAAATGCGATGTATTCGGTAAGTTATAGAACTCGGTTCGGAACTCAAACTTTACCTTCTCTCGTATCGGGAAAATGCGGACAATGCTCATATCTGTATTCCAAACACCTGGGTTTGTAAGGATGTTGCGTCCGCTGTTGCCGAAGGTTTGCGTCACAACTTGAGCAAAAGCGGCCGGGTTGTAGTAGTATGCTCCTGGACCTACGCCGCCAAGGAAGGGAACGCTCAGCATTACCTGATTGGCGGTTTGGGTATTGTCAGGCGCATTCAGAGAAGTACCTGGAGCGGTAACGGTGAAGGGGGTTCCTGTATAGCAGGATTCAATGCCGCTGAGCTCCCAGTTTCCGAGAATCTTAGCGCCGATGCCCCTATTCACGAATTTCTTACCAGATCCAAAGGGAAGATCGTAGACCCAACCCATCTGGAAAATGTGCCGGCGATCGAATCCGGCTGTGGCGCGATTGCGCTGGAAGACGGGCGCCCAATTCCAATTCACTCCGGTCCAGCCGTCGTCATCGGCATAGTCAATCGCATGGGACCAGGTATAAGCACCTTTCAGCATTAGCCCAT
>DASRCD010000124.1:0-6334 GCA_035653315.1 Candidatus Angelobacter sp. | reverse complement strand
TTGAAATCCGCGGTGGAAAGCGTGCCACGCCCGCCCGCACCTGCAAGGGCGTTGCGCACCGGCAGATTGAACTCTTCACCCATGACAACTTCTGAAGCACGAGCCAGGGTGATGAGAGTGCCGCCTTTATCAACAAAGTCTTTAAGCGCATGTACGCCTTCGCGGCCGATGCCTCCGGTGTATTCGGGCGGCAGCTCTTCGGAGTAGCCTTCACGACCTTGGCGGCCATCGACGATGGCTTCGCGGGAAGAGTCTGGCAGGATGATGACGTCAAAAGCAGCGTTCAGATTTCCGGCGCGGACCTGCTTGTTTTCGATGTTTTTGACGTCGAAGCCATACTGTTCCAGGACGAAGCGGGTCCAGCCTTCGTCCATGGAGGGGATGTAGGATTTGTAGAGGCCGATACGGAGCGGCTTGAGTTGAATACTGCCTTTGGGCAAAGCAGATAATGGGCTAAGTGGAATGTGCAACTTTTCAGCATTGGCGGCAAGCTGCGGATGGGCAGGCAAAATGAATAATGATTCTTCTGAGGTGCCGCGCTGCAGATAAACCTGCGCTCCCGCTTTCTGCATGGCATTCAGCAGCGCGAAGGCATTGTTTTGATGATTGGAAACGGAGTAGAAATTGGATTGGCCTTTAGAGCTGCCGCCAGTTGGCCAAGCCGCGCTGGTGATTGGCTGAGATGATTGTTGTTCAGTGGAAGAGAGTTTAACTTTTTCCGCTTTCACGCCCATCATCAACGGAAGTGACCAGGCTGCGACATCATAAGGCTCAAGAATTCCGCTGCCCTGAGCGGGACGGACTTCAGGATAGCGCTGAATGCCCAGCATCTCATCGGCAAAGCGGCCGTAGGGCTGAGATGTGGGAATAAGGAAAGACTTTTTATCTCCTGATAAGCGCACTTCAAGACCATGCTCGAGCATGAGAGCGGCGAGACGAGAAGCGACAATGGGATCGCGCTGATCATCGAGTGGAATGCGCCAGAATTCTGATGCATCGGCTGAGCTAATCGCCTGCTCCGCCATGGTGGCCACGCCGCGCATCAGGTCGGCGCGATATTTGCTCATGGTCTCAAGCGCGGCATCAGAGACGATAAGTTCGTAATCCATGATGTCACGCAGGCGCCATGTGCCGCCGGGCCAGGGGTTGGGGAAGTTGATTTGCTGCTCATAATTAATCAACCCTTTGGCTCCGCCTTGAAGTTCCGTGGGAGAAATCTGCATGGGCGTGGCGATACGGGCTGAAGCAACTTCAGTAAGCACACCGTACATATTTTTCCACCAGCCGGTACTGCGCGTGCCGCCGGGCCAGTACGCGTCGAATGAGTAGTTATAGATCACGCCGGACTTGCCGGCTTCTTCCAGCCGCCAGCCCATGTCCGCGCCAAGAAGATTGTTGCCGCGATGCACGAGAGGATTCACCAGCTTGGCGACGGGATCGGCGTTCGGCGGAATGTAAATGCGCGGGCCGTAGGAGCCCATCTGGTGCTCATCGAGCCAGAACTGCGGAAACCACTCATGATAGACGGCATGGTTCACATTTTTTGTTTCAATTTGCGTGAGCATGTACCAGTCGCGATTATCGTCATGCCCAACGTAGTGATGGTAGAGATAAGGCATGCGGCCGCCTTCATATTTAGTGCCCAGGTATTTGCGATACCATTCGGTCACCATGGTTTCACCATCGGGGTTGAGCGAGGGCACGAGCAGAATGATGACGTCATTCAACTGGCGGAGCTTTTCCGGATCGCTGGTGGTGGCCAGCTTGTAAGCCCATTCCATGGCCATTTGGCTGGAACCGATTTCATCAGAATGGATATTGCACGTGAGCAGAAGAATGTCCTTGCCCTGAGCGGCGAGTGCGTCGATCTGATCTTTGGTGAGGCCGCGAGGATCGGCGAGCTTGTGCGCGATCTCCTGGTATTTGGCCTTGTTGCGCAGGTTTTCCGGCGTGGAGATCACGGCCATGAACATCTCTTCACCCAGCGTGGTCTTGCCCAGGACTTCAATCTGTACACGATCAGAAGCGGCGCTGAGCGCCTTGAAGTACGAGGAGATCTGGCGATAGTCGGCGAGCTTGCGGTCTGCGCCGACTTCAAAGCCGAGGAATTCAGAAGGCGTGGGGACGTGAGCAGATTTTTGAGCGACAAGAAAGAGAGAAGTCGAAAGAAATAATGCAAGAAGAACGGCGGCACGCTGATGCTTATACATGGTCAATGGTCTCTGATTGAGTTTGAATGGAGCGTAACAGTATAGCCGCAGAAAGCATTTGAGAGTCAGGCGAAGCAGCGAATGCAGGAATAAAAACGGCGCCCTTTGCAGGACGCCGTTTTTCTTTGCGGGGAGGGTACAGCTTTAAAGCTTATTGATTCACAGGAATCTTGATGATCTTTTTCTGAATCGCATATGTTACTAATTGCGCCTTGTTGTGAATGTCAAGCTTGCGCATCAGGTTGAACTTATGGGCTTCCACGGTCTTTACGCTCAGGCCAAGAATCACCGCGATTTCCTTCACGGAGTTTCCTTCCGCCAGCAGCTTCAGGATTTCCCGCTCCCTCGGCGTAAGCGTAGAAATACGCGGGCGCATTCTGGTATCGCGGACGCGCGAGCGGAAATCTTCCACCAGCTTGCCCAGCACTTGCGAGCTCAAATATTTTCCGCCCTTATAGACGTCTTTCACGGCGGTAAGCAACTGCGGTGCAGGCGTATCTTTCAGCACATATCCCGACGCACCAACCTCCAGGCACTGGACGAGGTAATCTTCGTCTTCATACATCGTAAGAAAAAGGATCTTCGTCTCAATGCGGTTCTTCTTGATTTGCCGCGCCGACTCAAACGACGACAATCCGGGCATGCCGATATCCATTAACACGATGTCCGGGCGCAATTCCCGCGCTTTTTCCACGGCTTCGCCGCCATCGGCTGCTTCGCCTACAACTTCAAAATCGCTTTCGCTTTCCAGCAAGCGGCGTACGCCCTGGCGAAACAGCGTGTGATCATCAACTAGTAAACATTTAATCTTCGGCATGGGGGAGTTTCCTTTTCTTTAATTCGGCCTGTGTGCGGCATTCGCCGCCTGAGCCAGCGGATGTTCCACTAACTGTGAGTGTTCGCCCGCCGGTACGCTTATTTCAATGCGCGTGCCCTTTCCTTTGGTGGAGATCACGCGCGAAACCCCACCTAGCATGGCAATCCGTTCCTTGATTCCTGCCAGCCCGAAGGATTGCTCCTTTGAGCCGCTTCTGGGCTGAATGCCAATTCCATCGTCTTCCACAACCACCTGCACCAACTGGTCTTCGCGGACCACCTGCACGGTCACGTTGCGCGCATGCGCATGTTTCGCCACATTGTGCAACGCTTCCTGCACCACGCGATAAATGGCCTGTTCGGTGCCCGAAGCAAGACGGCCCACGTCTTCTGAAATCAGCACGCGGGCTTTTACCCCGGCATTGCGGGAAAAGTCCTTGGCTTCTTTGCGGATCGCGGCCACCAATCCTAGCTCTTGTAGCACCAGTGGAGAGAGCTTGCCAATAATTCTCCTGATTCCTTCAATCGTGCGGTCCACCACGTCCACAGTTTCACGGATCTTCCCGCGAACATTGCGCGCGGTAATGCCGGTCTCCATCATGCCCAAATACAGGCGGATCACCATCAGCGCCTGGCCGGTTTCATCATGCAGTTCACGGCTAATGCGCTTGCGTTCTTCTTCCTGCACGCGCAGCAAATGGCCGGAAAGTTCCGCAATGCGCTGTTCGCGCTCACGCAGCGCATCCGTCATGCGGGCGCGTTCAATGGCCAGGGCCGTGCGGTCGCCAATGGCGCGCATCAGCTCGCGCTCCGTGGGCAGCCATTCATAAGGCTTGGGGAAGCCAATCACCAGCACGCCAATCTTTTCACCATCGGACTTGAGCGGCACGCCCCACAGGGATTTGGCTTTAATGCGGATCATCGGGCGCAGTGCGCCTGTATCGGCATTGGTGTCCAGGATCATTCCCGGTTCGCCGCTTACGGCAATCTGCCCGGAAAAGCCGGTGCCCAGCTCCACCCTGAAATCCTCCGGGATTTCCGCTTCTATCCCCACAGATGATGAGATGCGCAATGATCCTGCTTCTTCATCGCGCAGAAGGATAATTCCCAGCGAAGCCTGAAAAGTCTGGGTTGTAATGTCCAGCACCTTGCCCAGCAGCACGCTTAAATCGCCGGCGGCCAGCTCCGCATCCAGCAGTGAAAGCAGGGTAGAGGATTCCAGCGTCTTGGCGTCAAAATAAGCGCCTGAGATAATGACAAATGAAACCGAAGCCAGCATTTCCAGCGCCGCTTTGGCTTCCGCTTCCCGCTCCGGGAAAAGCCCGGCAATATAAGGTTCACAGCAGGATTGGTACAGCTCCAGCGCCCGCGCTACCGCGCGCGTATCCACCTGCAGCTTGGAAAGCCGGGTGCCAAAATACTGCAGGTTTTCCTGAAAGCCGGGATAATCATTGTGGCAAAAATAAGAGCAACCTGCGGCCAGGGTAAGGCGTTCCACGGCAGCCAGCGTGCGGCCGTCAAAGCCGAACTCAATGGAGAGCTGCTCACGCCATTTGTTGGTAATGTCTGGAAAATAAGGCTCTAATGCACGCGCAACTTCAGTGATTAACTCGCGGGACGATTCTTTAAACGGCGGTACGGCGGTCACTGGCACTTCCTGAGGTTATATTGACGAAGGGGGCCGTTCCTCAGCATTTTATAACTTCAATATCCGGAAGAAGAACCCTATATCTAAGGTATTCTACAGCGCCCCGAAGCTACTGTAAACTAAATAGTTACTATTTCTCTCGCCAGCGGTGAAACACCTTATCCATCTAGGAGTTAGACCTTAGACGGATAAGCACGCTGAAAAGGCCCATTGAGAGCTGCCGGATATCCGTGTGCTCTCTTCGGGCCAACCCTTTTTTCCTGTTTTTGGGACGCGTGGCCCTTTTTGGCGAGCTTCAGTATCTCCGCTGGGCCGGAATAAGTGTTCTGAAATCGTGAAACCTACTCTGGTCTGGCAGCAGTAGCTCATGTCATGCTCTTCTGCTTTCCAAACTTCCGCCAGCTGGTACAGCCTGAAATTCAGCAGCTTGGAACGCGATACCATTTATTCACTAGCTAAGCACCATCATGATTTGCTCGCCTCCCTTGCAGGGTGTCAAACCGGAGGCTGCGAAGCACACCAATTTTTAATCCCAAAACCAACTTAAGAAAGGAATGTAATGAAAGCAAGTTGTCTGACACTGATTGTAATTGTCGCTGGAATGTCCATCACTGCTTTGGCCCAGCAGAAAATTTCGTCCGGAACAAATAGTACTGCCGTTCAAATAAACCAAAGAGGCCCAATCGTACTTCCTGACAGTCTCGCGCGGGAGCGTCTGTCTACGCAACACGCGTCCAGCCCGATTGGGCAAGCCACTACGGCAGGATTGCCTCTATTCCTTTTTGGCGGCGGCACCATTGTTGGAACCTTGCCAACTGATCCTTCCACCACCACCATACAAGTAGATGTGGTGCCTGTGGTCCTTAATATCACGCAAGGAGGCGTGCTTTACAGCTTTAGTCCCACGCAAGGTGATGCTGGGTGTCTTCCAATAAATTACACGGCCTTCAGCCTGTTATCAGGCTCGCCTTTTTTCGAAAACGTTCCAATCACAATGAATGGCGTAAGTGAAGGCACCACGCAGTACCTGGATGCTTTTCAGCGTGCCGAATTGGCGTACGTTGTGCCTAACCATCACACCACTCTGTTAGGAGTAGGCTTCCCGCCATTGACGATTAACCTGAGTGTTCCGGCTACCGGAAATTCAACGGCTAAAGTGTTTGATACGCAAGATCTGGGACGCGGATCGCAATGCGGCAACAACTCCGGTTCCGTGAATCTGCAAAACAAACTCGCCGTCGTCAAACTCAGCACACTTGATTCCTCTTTGCGGAATTACATCACTGCCCGGGGAGCGCAGATACAGCCGTCCCATCTTGTGTTGTTTCTCCTATATAACTCCATTTCGGCCAATGTGGATGCTACTGACTTCTTTAACATTAACAATCAGAATAATTGCTGTTTTTTGGGCTATCACGATTCCTATACGCGTAATGTCAACAATCCGGGCCAAACCTATGCGGTCGCGGAGTTCGATGGACGTAACCAAACAATTTTTTCCGGTGTTGCCGATGTCTCCGTTATCTCCCATGAACTGGCTGAATGGGCTAATGATCCATCCGGTGCCAATCCTGTTCCTGCTTGGGGCAACATCGGTCAGGTTCAAGGCTGCCAGACAAATCTTGAAGTCGGCGATCCTTTAAGCGGGACCCTTGCGCCA
>DASRCD010000123.1:0-2290 GCA_035653315.1 Candidatus Angelobacter sp. | reverse complement strand
AGTATTCGGTACAAAATGGCTGAGTGACACAAAGGCGTTAGCGCCGGAGTAGTCATCCAACCACGGACAGGCTTCTGCTTCCCCGATGATTTCGAATGCTCCCAGCCCCGTCGAGCTTTTCTTGCCAAAGCCTGTGATTGCCAGCGCTTGAAAGCAGGCCAGGAGTTGTTCGCGGTATTGCTCAGTACGGAAATAAATGCTTATCTCAGTAAATCTGCCCTCAAGGGTTGTTATCTCCGTCTCAAAGAGCTGTCCTTCGGCTGCAGCACCGGTATCGCGATCTATGGAAGTCTGCAAACGGGAGTGTGCGCGGAATGGTTTGACAATCGGCTCGCCAGTCTGGTCGCTTCCTTGCTGAATGGAATTGCGAAACGATGTCTGCGAGATAAAAAACGGCGGTTTTCGCTTTTTCCCGTCCTGAGGAAACTGCGGCGCAACATGGAAGGGCAGTGGCAGGCAGTCTCCAGGAAAAGCATCGGAAAGAACGAAAGGCGGCTTACTGCCTGTGTGAAATTCGTCCAGCATCGTGAAGAAGCTTTCCGGAAACAACTCGACCCATCGCCAGGAAATCGCTCCAAAAAGCGAGTCGGCGCGCCAGGAAGTTGCCCAGGGAGCACGAGGACGCATGCGAAGTCGCCAGGTGGTCATTTCTTTAGCGTCTCGCCATCCAGAGTCACATCCTTCAGCGCCTTCTTTTCTTCTTTGAAGTTGCGGATTTTAATCCACCCTGAACCGCGGCTTCCGCCCGCCCCCAAAGAATCAAATTCCTGCAGGATGCCAAGCGCTTGTTTCAGATTTTGGATCATTGTGTTGTCGTTGTCGCCTTGAAATACCTTCAGCACTAACTCTGCCTGAAAGACAGCGCCCGCAGGCACCCTTTCCTGTGTGCGAGGATTGCTGGCGGTACCACGCTGGCGGTCAATTGTGTTTTCTGTTTTTTCCTCGTAAACCGGATTTTCTTCCCACTTTTTACGGTACGCTTCTGTGAAGTGTGCATCACGGACGATCAGGCGCGGAGCGCCGGCGCGGGTATTCATATGTGCGCCAAACACCGGGCAAACCGGGCAGTCTTCGCTTCCACATTTGCAAGGACTGCCCCCCTCCCCTTTCCCATTCTTTTGTTCAAGGATGCTCCGCAATTTTCCCTTCAGGCTGGAGCCGGGGATGTATGGCTCGCCGCTGACAGGGTCTTTCAAGGCCGTCAGATTTGCATCCACGCCACCGATCTCCAGCCCTCCGCCGGAGCCCCCGATTCGCATTCCATCCAGACATTCAATCTCAAACGTTATCTTCCAAACATCTGTCCACTTTTTTGCCATATTTACCTCATTACGACTCCCTCAGATTTGCACAGTATGCAACCACAGCCTCAAAATGCGGCATGAAGCCCTGTAAATAATCTTTTTCGTTCCTGATCGCGTTCACATTCAAATCAATGAACCGTTTAAATACTTCCGGAAGAGCATTATTTTTGCGTTGGGCGCGATCAGCAGCAATGGCTTTGAGTTTCCCTATCTCCACGTGGATAGCGGGAAACGGCGTTCCATAATTGAGTCGCTGCTGCTGCTTTTTGGCATGGCCATAAAAAGCGCGGAGCTGGTGCCTGGTCAGTCCAGCCTGCTTAAAACACTCCGCTATGTCCTCTGCCTCTTTCTGGACCAGCTCTGGCCGGGTATAGCCTTCGGACGTAAAGTATTTTGGATAACCTTGCGCGAGCGCCGCACAGCCTCTGTTTGGGCCGCCCACAGCACTGGGTCTGCCAGACTTATAACCCTTTGGATCTTGTGTTCTCTGTCCTCCAGCAGGTGGCCGCTGCAGTTGCCCCGATGTCCTTTGCGGCTCTGTGCTACGGATTCCAGCTTTCTGAAAGGCATCTCTCATATCCGGCATTGGTCTTCTTCCTTTCCACTACCAGCAAGCATCGCGTACCGTGCAATAAAATCTGCGTATTTCCACATGTGCCCGGGAGAAAGAAATTCGTGTTTGAGCAAATCTCTCACTTCGCCGGAAGTGTTGCGCGTGATCTGATAAAAAAGGAGGGCATGCCAGAGCAAACCTCGCTCATAGCTGCGACGTTCCTTCTTTGTAAGATGATTGCCACCAGCAATCCAGGCCTTTGCCTTTTCCTGCTCCCGAGCGCGATGGTGCAGCTCCAGCAGGTTATGAAGCATCGCGCTGTGTATCTTTCCGCCTCTGTGAAGTTGCGCCAGCTCACGCGCGCACGAAAGCACCTTTGAGAAATCTGCAAACCGGATAGTAGTACCGAGCGCGTGAATGCTGTTGCGCTCAA
>DASRCD010000122.1:0-3934 GCA_035653315.1 Candidatus Angelobacter sp. | reverse complement strand
CCAGTGATATTGATGAGAATGCCGCGAGCGCCGTCAATGGCGCCGGCTTCCAGCAGTGGAGAAGAGATGGCCGCCTGCGCGGCGTCTGTGGCGCGGCGTTCGCCCTTGGCCACCGCCGTTCCCATTACCGCATAGCCCATGCCGGCCATAATGGTTTTTACGTCGGCAAAGTCGCGATTGATAATGCCGGGAATGGTAATGATGTCTGAAATGCCCTGCACCGCCTGGCGCAAAATATCATCGGCAATGCGGAACGACTCAAAGAAGCCTGCATTCTGCGCCACCGCCAGCAGCTTTTCATTCGGAATCACAATCGTGGTATCAATGCTGTCAATCAGCTCAGCCAGTCCGCGTTCCGCCTGCGCCAGACGACGCCGGCCTTCAAACGCAAACGGCTTGGTTACCACGGCCACAGTCAGGGCGCCCATTTCACTGGCTAATGAAGCAATGATCGGAGCAGCGCCTGTGCCTGTGCCGCCGCCCAGTCCGGTGGTAACAAACACCATGTCTGCGCCTTCCATGGCTTCAATCAATTTGTCGGCATCTTCCAGCGCGCCGCGCCGTCCAATTTCCGGGTTCGCGCCTGCGCCCAGGCCATTGGTCAGCTTGGTGCCAAGCTGGATTTTCACCGGGGCCCGCGACATTTGCAGCGCCTGCAAATCCGTGTTGGCCACTATAAATTCCACGCCTTCCACACCGGCGCAGATCATCCGGTTTACGGCGTTGCCGCCGCCACCGCCAACACCGATCACCTTAATTTTTGCGTTATTGCGAGGTTCTTCATTGAACTGAATTCTCACCTCGCCCTCGGGCTGCATCGCGATCCGCTTTTCGTCACTCATACATCACACTCCTGATCCGGTTAAATCCGCTCGCTTTCATCACCTGTGTTTTGCGCCTCAATGCCGCTCAAGACGCCTTACGTTCCGTTCCAATCCGTTTCTAAACTCCCGAATCCCGCGTAGCGGGGTGATGGGATTTCAAAACCCCAACAGCTTTACGCTCCCAGCTTTGCGATCAGCGCCCGCAACTTCTGGCCGAATCCCTGCTCCGGATTCATTCTGGCCACCGTTGTGCGGTGCGCATACATCGCCAGGCCGACCACAGTCGCAAACTCCGGTTCCGCCAGTTGTTCCGGCATGTCAGAAATTGGTTCCGGCGAAGCCAGCCGGATAGGCCGGTCCAGAATCTGCTGGCAAAGTTCCGCCAGGCCAGTCATGCGTGAACCGCCACCAGTAAGCACCAACCCGGCAGGGCAAAGTTCCAGCACGCCTGCTTGCTTTAAATGGTCGCGCATCAGTTCGCAAAGCTCGGTGGCGCGCGGCTCAAGGATTTCCGCCATAAATCTCTGCGGCATCAGGCGTGAAGGCCTGTCACCCACGGCCGGAACTTCAATTTCATTTCCTTCCGCCACTTTGCTGCTGATGGTATGGCCGAATTGCTTCTTGATTTTTTCCGCGGCTACCAGCGGCGTGCGCAGTCCCACGGCAATGTCATTGGTGAAATGGTCGCCGCCCACGGGAATCACACCGGAGTGCGCCACCATGCCATCGGAGTAAACAATCATGTCCGTTGAGCCCGCGCCGATATCAGCCACGCATACGCCCAGCTCTTTTTCGTCGGCGCGCACGGTGCTGTCTGCCGACATCAAGGCTTCATACACCACGTTGTCCACGTGCAGCCCGGCGCGGTTTGCGGCGGTAATCACGTTTTGCGTGGCGCTGGAGGAAGCTGTAACCATGTGCAGATTCACTTCCAACCTGCGGCCCACCATGCCCGCTGGATCGCGAACGCCGGTCTGGTCATCCAGAATGAATTCCTGCGGCAGCAGATGCAGCACCTCGCGGTCTTCCGGCAAAGTTACTGAGCGCGCTTTCTCCACCGCTGTGCGAATATCTTCACGGGTCACGTCTCTGGGGCGCTGGCCCAGCGTGACGCCGCCGCGGCTGGTCACTCCTTTAATATGGGATCCCGCAACGGAAATTACGGCATTCCCTACCTGACATCCGGCAAGCTTCTCCGCCTCTTCCACTGCTTTATGAATGCTGTGGACAGCTTTGTCCAACTCCACAATGATGCCTTTGCGCGATCCCCGGCTCTCCGTGATTCCATGACCGCGATACCGTAGCCCAGCCTCAGTGTTCTCACAGATCAGCGCCATGGTTTTTGCGCTGCCCACGTCCAGTACCGTGATGGTATTAGGATGATGTTTGCCGTTACTGCCCATAAATAAGTCCTTAATTCTTAGCTTTTAGTTCTTAGTAATAGCTCTTGGCCACTAGTTTTGCTTTTGGCTCTAAATTCTTGATCCGCGTTTTTCCGCGTTCATCCGCGGTAGTTCCTTTGTTCGTTCGCACTTGGCACTCACCGGCTTTGCCATCGCTTTTCTGATCCGTGCTATTTATGTTCATCCGTGGTAAGCCTTCTCTCATTTCTTCTTTTTCCGCGCCTCTGCGCTTTCATGGTGCACAGGTTTCTTTGCCACAGCTTTGTGCGCCACCGGCGCTGGCGATTTCGCGCTCACCGGTTTCAGCACCGGCTTTGCCGCCGCTTTTTTCTGATCAGTGTTATCTGTGTTCATCAGTGGTGAGCTTTTCACCGGCGCCGCTGCCTTGTCCGGGTTCACAATCACCTGTCCCTCATACCGCAGGTCCACGGACTGCAAGTTTGGAAACTGCTGCCGCCATTCCGCAATATGCGCCACGTAAATCTTGTAATGGCTCAGGAAATCCGACGCCCCCAGGTGCACCACCATGGTCCCGCCCGGATCATTGGCCGTGACCTTTACGTTCTCCGGATCAGAAAGATCAACCTCACTCAACTGCTTTACATAGTTTGCGCTGCTGGTTGCGGCTTCCCCCGAACCCAGTTCGCTGACCAGGCGGTTGTAGATTTTCATGGCCGCCGCGCGCGATGAAAGCGGCTCAGTCTCGGCTATGCCGCGAATCACCGGGAAGGAATACTTTGTCTGCCGGTTTGCGGGCAGGCCCATGACCACGCCATTAGAGTCAATCAGGCTGATGCGGGAGCCGATCTGGGCAAAGGCAACGGGCTCGCGTTCCTGGATTGTGACGGAAAGGCGATTGGGTAAAAGCCGCATCACAGATGCGGACTCCACCCAGGGAATCTGCTCCAGTTGTTTTTTGCGCTCGTCCAGCGGGACATAAAAGATGTTGCGGCCAATGTCCGCGCCGGCCACTTCCATCACATGCGCGCGAGAAGCGTTGTGCACGCCGCTGATCTCAATGGAATCGGTGGAATCTAGGCGGAAGCGCCATGAGGTCATGCCATAGTCATAAGCCCATGCCGCTAGACAGCCACCCAGCACCACCACTGCGGCAATGGATCCGGCCACTTTGAGTTGGTTGGCGGCCTTCTTGGGCAGCGGGCTGCGCCGTACCGGTACCCGGCGCTCCGTGCGCAGAAACTGGCCTTCTTCGCTGTCCAGTTCCTCAAGACCCATGTCTTCAGGATTGATTAAAAGTTCGGAATCGTCTTCAGCGATGGATGACTGCGATTTCTTCCTGGCTGCTGTGCGTTGAGACGACAAGGCACTGCGAGTTTTCCCTCGCGTAGAGGCAGCAAAGTCTTCGGGTTGTGTCAACTCGATAGAGTCGCGCGCCATTAAATCGCGGTCGACGGAGTTGTGCGCCAGCACAAATCAATATATCCGGTTTCATACCTTTTTCTACAGAAATTTTAGGCTGGGACCGTTTTTTTTCGTGCTTGCGTTACTGCAAGGTCCCGCCTGTGGCATTCAGCTCCCACAAAACATCTTTCACCGTGGCCTGGGGCCTGAGTTGAAGGACGGAATAATTTCGCTGCAACACGCCTGCGCGTTCGGGGTCCACCTCGGCTGTGATCACGATCGTCGCCGACGGATGTTCTTCCAGAAATCCCAGGACCTCCATCGGCGTCAGCGCCTCCAGCACCT
>DASRCD010000121.1:0-4007 GCA_035653315.1 Candidatus Angelobacter sp. | reverse complement strand
AAAATAATTGCAACGATAATAGCTGCCCGGGCCGACCACGCGCCGAGCAGCGAGTAACAGGCCAGCAGGCTGTCAATACAAGCGAGACTGCCGAAGCGGGTTGGAGCGAAGCGACAGATTTGAAATAGCACGATAGCTGTGAGGCCGACCACGCGCCGAACAGCGGGTAACAGGGCAGCAGGCTGTTCATACAAGCGAGACTGCTGAAGCGGGTGGGAGCGAAGCGACAGAATTAAATGTTTAGAAAAATTCTTATAGCGAACCGTGGTGAAATTGCTCTGCGCGTGATCTGCGCCTGCAAAGAGCTGGGTGTAAAGACAGTTGCTGTTTACAGTGATGCGGACCGCAATTCACTGCATGTGCGTTTTGCGGATGAAGCCATCTGCATCGGCCCGCCGCGGTCCTCTGAAAGCTATTTGAATATTCCGGCGGTGATCAGCGCGGCTGAAATTACCAACGTGGATGCCATCCATCCCGGCTATGGCCTGTTAAGCGAAAATGCCAACTTCGCTGAAGTCTGCGAGCACTCGCACATTAAGTTCATTGGACCGCCGCCTGAGGTGATCCGGTTGATGGGCGAAAAGGAAAAAGCGCGCCAGGCGATGAAGGTTGCCAAAGTGCCGATTCTTCCCGGATCGGATGGCGTGATTGCCAGCGCGGAAGAAGCGCGCGAATGGGCCAAGCAGATTGGCTATCCGGTAATTGTTAAGGCTTCCGCAGGCGGTGGCGGGCGCGGCATGCGCGTGATCCGCAATGAAGGCGAACTGGAGCAGCTTTTTAATTCCGCGCAGTCAGAAGCGGCGGCTGCGTTCGGCAACGGCAATCTTTACATGGAGAAATTCATTGAGCGTCCGCGCCATATTGAATTTCAGGTTATGGGTGACTCTTATGGACGCGTCATCAGCCTGGGCGAGCGCGAATGCAGCATCCAGCGCCGCCACCAGAAATTGCTGGAAGAATCGCCTTCTACGCGCGTATCGCAGGAGATGCGCAGCGAGATCGGGAAAAAACTGGAGCAGTCGCTTTCTGAAATTGGCTATGTCAATGCAGGGACAGTGGAATTTCTTATGGATGAAGACGGCAGCCTTCACTTCATTGAGATGAACACGCGCATTCAGGTGGAGCATCCGGTCACGGAGATGGTGACCAGCCTTGATCTAGTGAAGTCACAGATTTTGCTGGCTGCGGGCGCTAAGATTCCTGATATTGTTCCCAAGATTGACCGCACAGGCCAGCGCGGGCATGCCATTGAGTGCCGCATCAATGCCGAACATCCGGAAAAATTCACGCCATCGGCAGGCAAGATCAAGACGTTCCATGTTCCCGGCGGCTTGGGCGTTCGCGTGGACACCGCCGCTTATGCCGAAGGTGTGATTCCGCCTTATTACGATTCACTCATTGCCAAGCTTATTACCTTTGGCAAGGACCGCGCTGAAGCTATTATGCGCATGCAGCGCGCGCTGGAAATGTTTATTGTGGAAGGGATTCATACCACCATTCCTCTGCACCGGCGCATCTTGGCCGATCCTGAATTTCAGGCCGGCGACATTGATACAAAATATGTTGAACGCCTGCTGGCGCGCATCCATGAACAAAAAGCCGAAGAAGCCGTTCTGGCCCGCTAACGCATTTTCTTAACGCACCTTGGCCGCGCGATTTATTTGCCGAGCGATATTTCGGCCAAGTCCACGTCATTCATCCTAAAAAATTTTTACGGCCATTGTTTCTGAGCGCCGCTCAACAAGGTTGACACTACTAAGGCAAGTAGAAAATTTTCTTTTTGTCATTTCTTGACGCATATTCCTGAAGCGTAACCGCTTTGTTCTGCATCTTATTAAGCAGCACACATGAAATTTAAAAAATCCGTAGGAGGCGGAATGACAATCACATTTGCAGACGGCACACATCTTGAAGTAGCGGCTACAGCTTTTGATGAATTCGTCAAACACGACCTCAAATGGGCTGAATTTGTCCATGGCCGCGCTTCCACCGAACCAAGCTGCTGCAAGCAGGTTTTGGTGACAAAGCCTGTAAGCCGGTCTGCCCATCCCTGCCCTTCAGGCAGTTGCTGATATTAAATTTGTGCGGCGTAGCTCTTTTGGTGGGCTTGCCGCTGAGTTTTTTTAAATACAGTTCAAAATCACTTGCGTATTGATTCGGCTTGATCAGCGTATTCAAGTTTGTCCATTTACCAACCGCTGAATTACCCATGTACGATTTTTCTTTTTATTCTCACACTCAGGAAATAAATCAATGCTTGCGCAAAGAAAACTAGGCACACAAGGCCTTCAAGTTTCCATCCTTGGACTCGGCTGCATGGGCATGTCAGAGTTTTATAGCGGCCGTGATGATGCTGAATCTGTCGCTACCATCCACCGCGCTCTGGAACTCGGCTGCACGTTTCTCGATACTGCCGATATGTACGGCTCCGGCAAGAATGAAGAACTCGTGGGCCGCGCCATCAAGGGCCGTCGCCATGAAGTTACGCTGGCTACCAAGTTCGGTAACGTGCGTGGGCCAAACGGCGAATTTCTGGGCGTAAAAGGAACGCCGGAATACGTGAAGCAAAGCTGTGATGCCAGCCTTAAACGGCTTGGTATAGATGTGATCGACCTTTACTATCAGCATCGCGTCGATAAAAATGTTCCCATTGAAGATACTGTTGGCGCCATGGCGGACCTGGTCAAGGCCGGAAAGGTGCGATATCTCGGGCTGTCTGAGGCGTCGCCCAAAACCATTCGCCGCGCCCACAAAGTTCATCCCATTTCCGCGCTGCAGACTGAGTACTCGCTTTGGGAGCGCGACCCTGAAGATGAAATCCTGCCCACCGTGCGCGAACTTGGCATTGGCTTTGTACCGTATAGCCCGCTGGGCCGCGGCTTCCTTACAGGGCAGCTCAAAAGCTTTGATGATCTTGCCCCAGACGACTATCGCCGCAATTCGCCGCGCTTCCAGGGAGAGAACTTTCAGAAAAATATTGATCTGGTTGCAAGAATTCAGGAAATTGCTCGCGAGAAAAACTGCACTGCCGCGCAACTGGCACTGGCGTGGGTGCTTGCCCAAGGCAATGATATTGTGCCTATTCCAGGCACCAAGCGCCGCAAATATCTAGAAGAAAACCTTGGCGCAGCGGACATTAGCCTGACCAAAAGTGATCTGGAGCGCATTGACCAGGTTGCGCCCAAAGGCGCTGCCGCCGGTGAACGCTATCCTGCGCCAGCCATGGCAGCGGTGGATAAATAAACTGTTTGTAGCGAGGTGAAGGCCGCTGCTCCAGTTTCTAATTGCGTGGCCATTGGCTCTTATGCCTCTGGCCACTCGCTTTTTTGCGATTGAAAATCTAATTCAAGGGAGTTGTTTTCCGGCATTCGCCTGGGGAATTTATAATCCCATGCACGATGATTAAACGTCTCTTTGCGCTTGCCGGCATTTTTGCGCTGCTTACGATTAGCGGGAATGCCCAGCAGCAAGCTGCCCAATCTGCTGAACATCAATCTCCTGACCATCAAGCCGCTCGCGATATTTTTAAAGAGCTGATTGAAATCAATACAACAGATACTCCTGCCGGCAATGTGACAACGGCGGCTGAAGCCATGGCGGCGCGATTTCGTGCCGCTGGTTTTCCCGCTGATGATATTCACCTGGACGGCCCGCTGCCCAATAAGAAGAACCTGGTTGTCCGGCTGCGCGGACATGGGCAAGCCAAACCGATTTTGTTCCTGGCGCATCTGGATGTAGTGGAAGCGCTGCGGCAGGATTGGTCCATGGACCCGTTCAAGCTGAATGAAGTGGGCGGCTACTTTTACGGGCGCGGCACTTCTGACATTAAAGATGGGGCAACCCTGCTGGTGGCGAATTTTCTGCGGCTGAAGAAAGAAGGCTGGATACCCTCACGCGACCTGATCCTTGCCCTGACCGCTGATGAAGAAGGCGGAGAGTCGAACGGCGTGCAATGGCTCCTGAAGAACCATCGCGAATGGATTGATGCTGAATACTGCATCAATACG
>DASRCD010000120.1:0-8942 GCA_035653315.1 Candidatus Angelobacter sp. | reverse complement strand
GGGGCTGAGGTTGTGCTGGTAGGCCCTGCCAGTGAAGAACGAATCAAGAAGGCGGAAACACTGGAGAAAGAACTGGGACTGATTCCTGTGCCGCCTTATAACGATGAAAAAATCATCGCCGGGCAGGGCACAATGGGATTGGAAATCCTGGAAGACCTTGCAGACGTTGACCTGGTGCTGGTTCCGGTAGGTGGTGGAGGGATTATCAGCGGCATTGCCACGGCGATCAAAGAGTCTGGTTCCAAAGCAAAAATCATTGGCGTGGAACCGGAATTCGCCGCCGACGCGCAGGCCAGCCTGCGCGCGGGAAAGATACAATCCATTTCCGGCGAGAGCGCCCTGCGCACTGCCGCCGATGGCCTGCGTTCCCAGAGCATTGGCGAAATCAACTTTGAGCACATTAAAAAATACGTGGACAAGATTGTGACCGTGACGGAGGACGAAATCCGGGTGGCCATGCGTCGCCTGCTTTTTTCCGCGCGGATTCTGGCCGAGCCCAGCGGCGCAGTGACAACGGCAGCGGCCATGTTCCATGCTGAAGAACTGCCTGTATCCTCCAAAACCGTGGCTGTGCTCACGGGCGGCAACATTGAGCCGCAGCTTTTTTCTGAAATGATCTTGCAAACCGTGTAAGGTAAACCATGGTGAACTGCTGGAAAAAATTTTGCCTGCTCCTGCTGCTGGCATCAGCCGCGATTCAGTCTGTTGCCGCCGGACAGCAGCGCGCAACCCTGATTCGCGATGAATCTCTTTACGCTTCCGCCGGAGCAAATTCGCAAAAACTCTCACAAGTGGGTCGAGGCAGTGATTTGACTGTGCTTGAGACTTCCAACGCTGACAATCAGCCGTGGGCCAGGGTTTCACTGGCAGCCGACCAGCAGGCCCAGGTCAGCAAAGAAGTCACCGGCTGGATTCCGGGCAAGGCAATGATCAATGCTTCCACGCCCAACGGAGACCAGATTATTTTTGGGCAGGCCGTGGATTCTGAGCGGCAGGCGGAAGAGCGCAGCGGGCGCAAAGGCGCGGCGGAAGATGCAATGCGTTTGTATTCCCGCGTGCCCGAACTTTTTCCCGGATCGCCACTAGCGGCTGAAGCCATGTGGCGCTCGGCGGACATCCGTTGGCAACTGGCCAAGGCGGACCGTTCCGGCAAGCAGCCGGAAGAAAAATATCTGCAGGAAGTAATCACCAAATTCCCCCAGACCAAGCAGGCTGACCTGGCTGCTTTTGAGTTGCTGGAGAATAAGTTGTGTCCGGAGTGGCGCGGCTTGCCCGATTGTCCGGCAAAGGAATCTGCTTTGTATGAGCAGTATGCGCACGAGCATCCCCAGTCTGCCAAAGCGCCTGAAGCGTTCTTTAATGCAGCATGGCGTCAGGCTGCGCTTGCCGATATTTATCGTTTAAGTGATGACCGCGATAAGAGTGAAGCCGCGCGCAAAAAAGCCATTGCACTGACGCAGGAGATTGGGTCGAAATATCCGCAAGGCGACTGGAAGCCGCGCGCCGAAGACCTTAAATACAAATTGGAAAAAAGAATTGTGCTGTACGGGCCGGCGGAGTGAAGCCTATGCGTAAACAAATATCCTTCCTGTTCGCGTTCATCCTCTTCTGCGCAGCCATGGCTCTGGCCGCAGACAAAGAGCATGGCACGGTGATCAGTGATGTGGACCTGCGTGTCACGCCTGATCCCACGGCGCAAAAGCTGGGCAAGGTAACGCGCGGACGCGACATTTTTCTGATGGACCATACCATGGTAGACAACAAGCCCTGGGCGCATTTGCTGGCAGTAGTGGATGTGAATGTGGAGCAGGAGACTACAAAGCAAATCAGCGGATGGGTGCCAGCGGAAACGGTGATTACCACATCCACGCCGAACGGCGACCAGATCATTTATGGCGAAGCCGTGGATTCACAGAACCTTTCTGACCAGCGTGCGCGCAAAAATGCGGCGGATGATGCGCGCCGGCTCTACTATCGGCTGTATGAATATTTTCCCAACTCACCTTTAGCTGGTGAAGCGTTGTGGCGCGCCGCCGACATCCTGTGGCATCTGGAAAAAGCTGACATCAGCCGAAGGCCTTCATCGCGAGAGATGGACCCCAGCATGCGCGTTGCCATGGATGAAGAAACGCTGAAGCTGGTAATGAAGAAGTATCCTCACACCAAGTGGGCAGATATGGCGGCGTACAACCTGATTGACAACAAAGTTTGCGGCTCATGGAAGGGTGAAACCAAGTGCCCGGACAAAGAGTCGGAAATTTATGAGAAGTATGCGCGCGAGCATCCTGAATCACCCAAGGCCGCCGAGGCGCTTTACAATGCCGCGTGGCGGCAAGGCGCGCTGGTAGAAATGTATAAAGCGCAGCACGAACAGGACAAGAGCGAAAAAGCCCGCCGCAAAGGCATGGAACTGGCCCAGGAAATTGCCACCAAATACCAGGATGGCGACTGGAAACCCCGCGCCATGGAATTGCAATACGCATTACAACAGGGCATTCCTACTTACGTGGCGGAGAGCAACGCGCAACAGAACGGCAGACCAGTAAAGTAATCTCTTCGGAGGAATTTTGCACGATTATCTTCTTTCCATTTTTCTGGGCATTGTTGAAGGTTTAACAGAATTCCTGCCGGTCAGTTCCACGGCGCACCTGCGCATTACGGAAGCGCTGCTCAATATCCATTTGGACGATCCGTTCTGGAAGATGTATTCCATTGTGATCCAGTTGGGCGCCATTCTCTGCCTGCCGATTTACTTCCGCTCGCGGATCGCGCGGCTATTTTCCACCTTTCCGCATGGCGAACGCGAAGACCGCACGGCGCTTACGCATCCGGTGGCGCTGGTGCTGATTGCCTTTGTCTGCACTGCCGTGCCGGCGCTACTGCTGACCAAATTGATTGGCAAACATCTGGAAAGCCTTTATGTGATGGGTGTTTCCCTGCTCGTGGGCGGCATTGTGATGTGGATAGTTGATGCCTACTTTGGAACGCCTCGCCCCGGCAGCCGCCACATGACGGAGCGCATGGAAGAAATTTCTGTCTTTCAGGCCATTTGGATCGGTCTTTGCCAGATTACTTCCGCTGTCTTCCCTGGCACCTCGCGCTCCATGTCCACCATTGCCGCAGGCCAGGTGGCCGGAATGTCGCGCTCCGCGGCGCTTGAATTTTCTTTCTTCCTTTCCATGCCTACCATGATCGCCGCCACAGGCTATGACCTGCTGAAAACCATGCATCCCAAGCATGGTGAAGCCCTGGGCCGGATGCCCATGGACAACCATGAATGGATGATCCTGCTGATCGGCTTTGTGGTCTCGTTTATTGTGGCGCTGGCCGTGGTAGCGTGGTTTATGAACTGGGTGCGCAAACGCGGGTTCACTCCCTTTGCCATTTACAGAATTATTGTGGGGATTGCCGTGCTGGTGTGGGTGATGAAGGGCAACGGGTAGATTTTAAATTTAAGTTGAAATTTAAATCACCACTCCATCCATCCTGAAAACGCGTTTCTTCGGCTTGAATGGAGGAATAGGCTTCGGCTCCAACAACGGCATATTTTCCCGCCAGAAATTTTTGAACTCTCCCTTGTCGCCCGTACGATAGAAATGCAGCAGATAAGCCTGGTCAGCCGCGGTGTAATTTGAGAACCACTGATCAACGTCGGTGATGCCGGCCTGATGCAGCAATGTAAGCCCATAGCGCGCGGCCTCGCCTTCATAGGCCAGCACCTCGGGAAAAAGCGCCTCATCCACCGGAGGCTTATACTGCCGTCCCAGATCAAATGCGCTTTCGTTCACGTTCCACTGTACGGTATGGCCAAACAGATGTCCCAGCAGGAACAGCCGCAGCTCAGGCGTAATGGCATAATCCACGTCAATTTCCGCACCGTCCAAGTCGCCGGTAAGCGGATCAGGAATATCTCGCGTGATGACCGGAATTCCGTAGTTGCGTTCAAGGTGCTCCTGCACACGCGCGGCATAATCGGCAAAAGGGACCATACAAAGATTGTACTCGGCTACGCAAGCCGCTGAATCATTCGATGCTGGTAGCGAAATCAAATAAATTTGCGGCAATTTTCCGTTCCGCACCGGCACGGCAGAGTGCCTTCATGGTGTGACTCGCCATAATCGCAGGTGAGCTCTTCGCCCGCTTGAATGTCGCGCCGCGCGTAGAACTCGGCCCGTCCATACGCAATCCGGATGAATACGTTGGGATCACAGGAATGATTGATGAACTGAAATGGCCCGCCACCCACTGATTCGTCGATCGCAGTGTGATCATTCAATTCAATAATGGCGATCTCGCGCCGGGTTTTTGCGCGCCTGCGGGCTTCACGCACGGAGATGCGCTCGCCGGTATATTCACCAATCTTTTTGCGCGCGCGGATGGCAACGTCAGTAAAAATGCCTGAGCCTTGAATAGTGCTTCGCCGGGGAATGAGCATGCGTTAGAAATTGGGGATCTTCAGGCGATATTCTAAACCGCTTTCGCCTTCTTACCCTCGGCCTGTCCTCTGCCTCACAGCCCATAGAATAGCAGTAATGATTAAGCCAATCTGCTTAATCCCATCGCACTTGTCCATTAAACCTCTTTCATGTGCCTTGGATTTCTGTAGACTGCTTCAAAGTTTCCGCAGCCGATGAGCCACTAATACCGCCACTTCAGAAAGAGTTCCCCAAGGATGAAAAAACTGAAGAACCTTTTCTTTACCTGTGTGGTGACGTGTGTTTTTGCGGCGATATTCACAATTCTTACCGGATGCGGCGGGCATGCGGACGCCACAGCTTTGGCCAGTCCTACGCCCACTCCGTCCTCGCCAGGATCAGGCGGCGGCACCACGCCCAGCAACGCCGTGACCATTGCCAATATCCAGACGCAGGCCGGATGGGAGAACTGCACCGCCTGCACCGGCAGCGCGGCGGCAATCTATTCCATGACGGAAGGAATCACCGCGCCGGCGCTCTCCGGTTCTTCCGCGCAGTTCCAGTTATTAAACGGCACACAGCCATTTGGCGGCGCGCTCTGGTTCAAGTTTCTGGGCGCGCAGAACAGCGCCACCCATTTTGTTTACGATCTCTTTTTCTATATTGATAATCCCGCTGCGGCGCAGGCCATTGAGTTCAACGTGAGCCAGAGTGACGGCCAGAACCGATACAGCTTTGCCACGCAATGTGACCTGAAGGGAGCAAAGGCATGGCGCGTCTGGAATCCGATTGCTGGACAATGGGTGGCTTCAGCGGTGGCATGCGCTCTTCCGGCGGCCAAGACATGGAACCATCTGGTGTGGGAATTTGAGCGCGACTCCGCCGGCAATGTGATCTTTACCGCCGTCACGGTAAATGGAAGTCGTGGCGCGGTAAACCTGAGCATGGCGCACACTGCAGATACATCCAATGGCATCGATATAGCCTATCAATCCGATGCCGACCTCAATGGCACGCCCTACTCCGTATGGCTGGATAAAGTGAGTCTTACGTACTGGTGATTGCACGATTGTAGGAATAAGTTCCGGGCGAGCCAAACCAGTCCGCCGGACACTCTCTGCTGCATAACAATGAAAGATCCCTAATCCCGATCCAATCCCTATATAGAAGACCAGGTTTACTACTCCTCCCTCCCAAGCGCCGTCACGTTACATTTGTTCTCTCGCGCAATTCCTTAATTCATTATTGAGACTTCCTTCACGCAGAAGTACCACTTTCCTGAAACGCTGGTAATCATCCGCGAAATGCGCAGGTTAAAGAAAATCCTCGCATACCGATAAGTAACTTGCGGGCATGTGCCGCCAAAACCCGCAGGTTAAAACATGGATGAGATTGTTAAAGAATTTATAGCTGAAAGTTCTGAAAACCTTGACCGGATGGACCGCGAACTGGTTGACCTGGAAAAAGACCCAACCAGCGGCAATCTACTGGCCAGTATTTTTCGCACGATTCACACGATTAAAGGCACCGCCGGTTTCCTGAATTTTGACAAGCTGGGCGCCGTCGCCCATGTGGGTGAAAATCTTCTGGGCGCGTTGCGTGACGGCAAGATTGCGCTCACTCCCGCGGGCGCCACTGCCCTGCTGGGCATGATTGACGCCATCCGGCAAATGCTGGCCACCATTGAAGCCACAGAAACAGATGGTGAGAATAACTACGAGGAACTGGTTGCGGAACTGTCTCGCCTCTTGCGCGATGGCGGAGCGCCTGCCGAAACCTCAACGCCGGTAGCAGCAATGCCGACGGCAGCAGTAGCTTCTCCAACACTACAAGCAGCAAAGCCTTCTGCGTCCGTAGCCCAGCACGCTGCGGCAAACACTCCAAAACCGCCAACGCAAGAAGCAGCAGCTTCCTCGCCGGAAACCAGGACCACAGAAGTTTCTGAGAGCAGCGTGCGCGTGGACGTGAATGTGCTTGATGAGCTTATGAATCTTGTGGGCGAGCTGGTGCTGGCCAGAAACCGCATTCTGCAATGCGCCCTCAGCAAAAACGACCAGGAATTTCTCAAAACGGCCCAGCCGCTCAACATGATCACCACCAACCTGCGCAAGCGCGTGATGAAGGCGCGCATGCAGCCGGTGAGCAACGTGTTCGGAAAGTTTCCGCGCGTGGTGCGTGATGTGGCGCTCTCCTGCGGCAAGCAGGTGGAAATCATTGTGGAAGGCGGGGAAACAGAGCTTGACCGCACGATCATTGAGGCCATTAAAGACCCGCTTACGCATCTTGTCCGCAACTCCGTGGACCATGGGATTGAAACTCCGGAAGTCCGCATGGCAAAAGGCAAGCCGGCCAAGGGCGCTTTAAAGCTCAAAGCGCTGCATGAAAGCGGCTACGTCACCATTGAAATTGCCGACGATGGCGGCGGCATCAATCGCGAGGCGGTGAAGAAAAAAGCGCTGGAGAAAAATCTTATCAGCGCCGGTCAGGCGGCGCGGATGAGCGACCGCGAAGTATTCAAACTGATCTTTCTACCTGGTTTTTCCACGGCAGCCAAAATCACCAACGTGTCCGGGCGCGGCGTCGGCATGGACGTGGTGCGCACCAACATTGAAAAAGTGAACGGCACCGTGGAAGTGGACAGCACAGAGGGCGAGGGCACGCGCATCAAGATCAAGATTCCGCTCACGCTCACCATTATTCCTGTGCTCATGGTCAAGAGCGCGGGAGAGCGGTTTGCCATTCCGCAGGTCAATCTTCTGGAACTGGTCCGGCTTAGAGGGAATGAAGTTAGCGAGTCCATTGAGATGCTGCATAACTCGCCAGTTTGCCGTTTGCGCAACTATCTGCTGCCGCTGGTATTCCTCGGGGCTGAACTGGGGCAATGCCACAACGCGGTAGAAGTTATGCGCAACAATCCGGAAGCTGAAGTCAACATCGCCGTGCTGCATGCGGACAACAACCAGTTCGGGCTGGTTGTGGATGCAATCGAAGACACGGAAGAAATTGTGGTGAAGCCGATTGACGATGATCTGCGCGACCTCTCCGTATTTGCCGGGACCACCATCCGCGGCAATGGCGAAGTGGCGCTCATTCTGGATGTGATGGGCCTGGGCCAGCGCGCACATGCAGTAAGCGCGTCCGGGCAACTGGATGATGAAACAAGCAACGAGAACACGCAGCAGGACGATATTCGCAGCCTGTTGCTGTTCAAGGCCGGTGATGAAGGCGCATTCGGCGTGCCGGCTGATGCCGTGGTGCGGCTGGAGAAATTTCCTGCCAGCAGCCTTGAACGTTCGGCACAGCAGGACGTGGTCCGCTATCGCGGTGAAGTCCTACGCTTAGTGAACTTCGCTACCGTAATGGGCCGCTCACCCCTGAACAATGGTAGCGAATTGCAGGTGCTGGTTTGCGAGCATGAGAAATGGCGGATTGGCCTCATCATCGATGAAATTCTTGACGTAGTGCGCGAGAAAGTAGTGCTACAGGAAAAGGCCTTGTCTGATCCACGGCTTTCGCCCGCCATCCTGGGCGACCGGGTAGTGGACTTGCTTGACATGCAAAGCATGCTGGCTGAACTGGCCACGAGTCACCAGATGGCCGCCGGAGGAATTCAGTGAAACTGGAAAATCGCTTCTGCACTTTTTATGTAAACGGAATGCTGTTTGGCATTGCGGTGGAAAATGTCCGGGAAGTTGTGACCCACCATAAGACAACACCGGTACCGCTGGCCCGGCCTGAAGTGGAAGGCTTGATGAACCAGCGCGGACAGGTTGTGGTGGCGCTTGATTTACGGCGCAGGCTGGGGTTCCCGGAGCGTGCCGCAAACCAGCAGCCCATGATTGTCTCAGTGATTTGCGCGAACCGCACAGTCAATCTTCTGGTGGATGAAATTGGAGACATGGTCAAGAGCAATCCTGACCAGTGGAGACCTGTGCCGCCTACCTTGCAGGGAGTGGGCCGGGACTTGATTACCGGCGCATTCACCCTGAAAGAAAAATTGCTGCTGGTGCTCGACCTGGAAAAAACAGTGGACCTGGCCAGGGCCAAGGCCGCCACAGCACACCAGCCGGCGCTGGTGTAACAGATCCAGAAATGTTGCCAGTTTGTCCAGGAACAAGCGGCCGGTTGGTTGCGGGTTACCACAACCTTTCACAACGTACCGTGCTGGTATTGCAGTGTGGACCTTGGGTTTACGCCCGAGGTGCACGCGCGCGCCTGCTGGTGACGCAACATATTCACTAAGTAATTTGAATTCATTGTTTAAAAATAATTTCGTCGCGGGCGCGAGCCGGACAGAAGCAAAGAAATTAAGGAGAAGGATATGAAGTGGTTTTCTGATTTAAAGATCGCACGCAAACTGGCCGTCTCGTTTGGCCTGATTATGGTCATCATGACGGGAATGGGCGTGTTTGCAATTGTGCAATTCGCCAAACTCTACGAACCGACAAAGATTATTACAAGTGATTCACTGCCCAGCATTCAATCACTGGGAAAAGCGGCCGAGCTTGCCTCTTCGATTCGCAGGTC
>DASRCD010000119.1:0-4035 GCA_035653315.1 Candidatus Angelobacter sp. | reverse complement strand
CGGCAAACCTGCCACCACGGTCGATCAGGTGCTTTTCGCTGAGTTCAAGCACCATATTGGGACTCGATCCCGTGACAAACATCCCCAACTCTGGTTCGTTTCGCTTTAGTTCTGTGAACCGCGTGTAAACGTGATCATTGGTGATAATGAGTTTTGCTGATCCGGTATCGGCGAATGTGGCTGTGCCACTAAACCGAATCGTTGTTGGAGTAATCTGGTTCTTAGGCGCAAAAAACAGCATACCGACGTATGGTCTGAACTTATCTGTGAGAATTTTTACCGTTTCGGCTGCATTCATCGACATATGCTCAGTCTATAGGGGAGACGATATTTGTTGCCATCCAATCTTAACGTTGGCAAAAAATATTTTGGTCGGGCAGCTTTCCGAAATCATGGAATCAGGTCAGGGCCGTCTTGCGATTTGATTCGGCGAACGGTCCTCAACAATGTCTCGGTTCAGCGCCTTCGCGCCAGAAGCCGCTCCACATATCGTAGGTGCGCCAGCCTTGCAGCAGATCGTGTGCCGCAAGAGACAAAGCCAAAGAGCGAATGGCTAAGAGCTAAAGCTCGTTTGGCCGCTGGCGGCTAAACGTTAAAATGGGCCGGTGACCAAGAAGCGGTGACGGTTTCCTTGGCCACAAGCCCATTCGATCCTGAATCGGATCGGAGGTGATGTAACTATTGTAGGCCACCGGCAGGGTATGTCAAGCGATCCGGTCAGTCTTTTTTTACTTAATTCATCACTTTGTAAATCATCGAAAATACAGCGTAAACACTGCACAAATACTGATTTAAGCGGAGCGGAAAGGTTGGAGTTTTCTCACAAATACAAGCTCAGCGCTCAAGTAGTAATCGGATGCCAATAATGACTAAAAATGTTCCGAACACGCGTCGCATAATCAGGTCAGGAATGTGCTGGGCCCAGCGTCCGCCAAAGTAGCCGCCAATCAGAAAGCCGGATGCGATGAGCGCGGCGGCCTTCAAATCGGCATTGCCGGCCTTGTAATACTCCCAGAAAGCCAATATGCCGATTGGAGCAAGCAGCGCGCCCAGTGATGTTCCTTGGGCCTTGTGCTGGTCCATGTGAAAGAAATAGACCAGGGCAGGAATAATAAAGATTCCGCCGCCAATACCAACAATCCCTGAAAGAATGCCTACCAGCAGCCCGAGCAGGAGATAAAGAAATGTCATGCGCGGCATGATAGCGGAAAGGGAAATTCCTCCGTGGCAAAATTGCAGCGGCGGGCCCAGGGAAGCAGGTAGTCCGGAACGGGCCTAGCCGCGTTGACACTGGAGCAGGCGGATGTTAGTTTAGAGAGTTTGGTAGCACCCCAATCCGCTTTCTGTTCACTACAACTTACGATTAATTTTGCATGCAAGGAATACTCAGGCAAATAGGCGAATTACTGGTTTCTTCCATCCCCACGATCATAGGTTTGCTGATCGTGTGGGCGGGCTATTATTTTCTGGTTCACCGCAAGCTGCAGCAGGTGCTGAAGCAGCGGCATGCCCTGACCCAGGGCGCGGTTGAGCAGGCGCAGAAAGAAATTGCCCAGGCTGAGGCCCGCACGGCGGAATACGAACAGCGTGTGCGTGAGGCCCGCGCGCAAATCTATAAGACACAGCAGGCATATCGCCAGCATGTAATGGATGAGCGCAATGCGGCATTGGCTGAAGCCCGCAAGCAGGCTGGTGAAACCGTAAAGAAGGCCCGGACGGCCCTGGAAGCCGATATGGCCGCAGCCAAAGCCACGCTGGAGCAGCAGGCGAGCGCACTGGCGGACAAGGTGATTGAGATGGTCTTAAAACCGGCCGCAGCGGCAGGAGGCCGATAAAATCCAGTGACCACGCGCATACAAAAAATCTGGATACATGCCCTTCTTGGCATGGCTCTTCTGGTGCCGTCTTCCGTGGGAGTTCTACGGGCCCAGGAGCCTGCAAAGCCGACCGCATCTCCAAAACCAATTGACGTAACCCCGGAAGGGCAGCTCGGCAAAGCGGAAGAAAAGGAAGAAAAAGCCAAGGGCGAGCAGGAAGAAAAAAATGGCAGGGATGCGGACGCGATTCGTCACTCCCCTTCCGTCCACTGGCTCGCAAGTAAAACCGGTATGAGCGATGACCAGGCCTACTGGCTGTGTCTTGCGCTGAATTTTGCCGTGATTTTTATCGCCATTGGTTACCTGATGCGCAAGCACCTGCCGGGCTTTTTCAGTGGACGCACGGCGATGATCCAAAAAGGCATTGAAGAGGCGCGCAAGACAAGCGAAGAGGCGCGCCGGCGCCTGGCTGAAGTGGAGAGCAGGCTTTCCCGCATTGATAGCGAGATTGCCACCATGCAGCATGAAGCGGAAGAAAACGCGCGTGCTGAAGAGCGCCGGATTCTGGCCGCTGGCGAAGAAGAGCGCCGCCGCATCGTCGCTTCAGCGGAGCAGGAAATTGCAATGGCGGCCAACGCGGCGCGTCGGGAATTAAAATCGTATGCCGCGGAGCTTGCCGTGGACCTGGCGGAGAAAAAGATCCGCGTGAATCAAGCCACTGATGAAGCGCTGGTTCGCTCTTTCACCACGCAATTGGGAAAGGACGGAAACTAAATGGCAGCAGTCCTGGGCCGCTATGCCCGCGCCTTTGCTGAAGTTGTTGTCAGGCAGCGGGACGGAATTGAAAAGACTGTTGCGGAGCTGGAGCAGGTGTCCGTGCTCATGGAAAGCAGCCGCGAATTGCGCAACGTGCTCCAGAACCCTGCCGTGGACCACGAACAAAAGCTTAAACTTCTGGACGCGATCATCAGCCGCATGGATGCCAGCAAGCTGTTGCGTAATTTCCTGGCTGTGCTGATTGACCACCGGCGGATTGGCAGCATCGGCGAAATTGTCCCGCTGTTCAAGCAGGAGCTTGACCGGCGCATGGGCATTGCTGAAGCGCGAGTAAGTTCCGTGCGGGCATTGACTCCGGAGGAAAGAAAAGCGCTGCAGGCCCAGCTTTCCGCGATGACAGGACAGACCGTGCGCGCAACGTATTCAGAAGATCCGTCATTGCTCGGCGGCGTGGTGGTGCGCATGGGCAGCACGATTTATGACGGCTCAGTACAGGGCAAGCTGCAGAAAATCCGGCAGCAGATGACGAACTCATAAAAGAAAAATAAGAGAGCAGACACCGAACCTGAGCAAGCGCAGAGCGCGAGTCGAAGGACCTCAAACAAGAAACAGGTTCAAGGAAAAGCAGAATTTATGGCACAAATCAAAGCAGACGAAATTACAAAGCTCATACGCGAGCAGATTGAAAATTACGAATCCAAGGTTTCCGTGGATGAAGTGGGCACTATTGTTTCACTGGGTGATGGTATTGCCCGCATTCATGGCCTGGATAAAGTCATGGCCGGCGAGCTGCTTCAGTTCGGGCACGGCGTTTCCGGACTGGCCATGAACCTGGAAGAAGACCAGGTGGGCGCGGTGCTGCTGGGCGACTACACGGAAATCCGCGAAGGCGACGAAGTAAAGCGCACCGGGACCATCATGTCAGTCCCCGTGGGTGAAGGCATGATTGGCCGCGTGGTGAACGCGCTGGGCCAGCCTATTGACGGCAAAGGGCCGATTGCCTCTAACCAGCAGATTGCTATTGAGCGCATTGCGCCGGGCGTGATTGACCGCCAGCCGGTGCGTGAGCCTATGGCCACCGGCATCAAGGCCATTGACTCCATGATTCCCGTAGGCCGTGGCCAGCGCGAACTCATCATTGGCGACCGCCAGACCGGCAAGACCGCCGTGGCCCTGGATACGATCATCAACAGCCGGGGCAACAACCTGATTTGTATTTACAACGCCATTGGGCAGAAGCGTTCTTCAATCGCGCAGGTGGTGAAGGTGCTGGAAGATTACGGCGCCATGGAATACACCATTGTCGTCGCGGCCTCCGCTTCTGAGCCGGCGCCAATGTTGTACCTTGCTCCTTACGCCGCATGTGCCATGGGCGAATATTTCCGCGATAACGGCAAGCACGCGCTGGTGATCTATGACGATCTTTCCAAGCATGCCGCGG
>DASRCD010000118.1:0-2059 GCA_035653315.1 Candidatus Angelobacter sp. | reverse complement strand
CGCGCTCCTCGGTTTCAGCGCACTGCTTGCGTGCTTGTTGCCCGCCCGCCACGCTACCACCGTCTCACCGACTGAAGCTCTGCGCTATGAATAAGACGTGCCCTCTTTAGCTACGAATCAACGCAAATGACCACCAGCGGAATTCTTTTTCGTAAATTTATTGCGCACCCTGCTGCTCATCGTGGCTATAAGGATTTCTCACTCCGCTTCGGAACTTTGGAAACTTGATTTGTTTTATCTGCGGTTATCAGCGAAAATCAGCGGCGAGACTTCATTGGAGGAATTGCATGAGCGGCTTCAGCCGAGACGTTGTTTCCACGCCGAACGCACCCAAGGCAATCGGACCGTATTCGCAGGCCATCAAGGCCAATGGATTTATTTTTATCTCCGGCCAGGTGGCCATTGATCCGGCAACCAACAATTTGATTGAAGGCGGCATTGAGGCGCAGACTGAGCGCGTGTTGCAGAACCTTTCCGCCATTCTGCAGGCCGCCGGCAGCAGTTGGGAAAAAGTCGTCAAGACCACCGTCTTTCTCAAGAACATGTCAGAGTTCGGTCAGATGAATGAGGTATATGGCAAAGTCTGCAAGAATGCGCCGCCTGCCCGTTCCACCGTGGAAGTGGCCCGGTTACCAAAAGACGTTGCCGTGGAGATTGACGTCATCGCGCTGGCCTGACCTTCCGTCACGCAACTCCTTTAGCGCAATCGGGTTTTTATGGAAACTCTGCCCTTGGAACCTGCATCTCAGGTCAGAGCACCCCAATCTTTATCTGATGGCGGTCTTAAAGGAGCTTTTTGATGAAGCGTCTTGCTATCTTGTTCGCGATACTTTGTGCTTCAACTTTTGCCGCCGCCCAGCAGGCTGACGTAGCGGTTGTGGTGGGCGGATCATTTGTCAATAATTCCCGGGTCACATTTCTTTCCGCGCCCACGGTTGTGGACACCGTTAAAACCAACAACCATGTTTTCTTTGAGGGCGCGCCCGCGTTGCGGCTGGCCGGTGGCGGAGCATTCTCCCTGCACTTGGAAGTCCCCATTGTAGGAATCCATTCCAACACCCAGCAAGTCGGCATCACGGCTCCGGTAGGCAATACCAGCATCCAGTTGGATACTTCGGCCATTTTCATCACGCCGGCGCTTCGTCTTAAGGTTCTTCCAGCTGCACCAATCTCGCCCTGGTTGAGCGTGGGCGGCGGCTGGGCTCGTTTTTCAACCAATGCTGGCTCACCCAGCAATAAAGGCGCAATTGAATACGGCGGTGGACTCGACTTTAAAACCGGCCTGCCGGTATTGGGATTCCGGGCTGAGGTCCGCGATTTTGTGACCGGCGACCCGAACTTTGGTTTCACCAACATCGTCACCGGCGACAATGGCGGCCTGCGCCGTCATAACCTGATGGTCGGCGGCGGCATTGTGCTGCGCTTTTAAAGGATTCCACCGCAAAGGACGCAAAGGGAAAAAATGCTCTTGCGTCAGTTGCCTTGGTGCCGGGGAAAAAGCAGGACACAAAAAAGCCTCCTGGGTTGGGCAGGAGGCTTTTGATTATGTAATGGCGCTTGCGCAGCTAAGAGGCTTTAACAACCTTGCCTGACTTCAGGCAGGTGGTGCAGACGCGGACGCGCTTGCTGGCTCCATTGACCACGGCGCGCACCGGACGCAGATTCACATTCCAGCGGCGGCGGCTCACGTTGTGAGCGTGGCTGATCTTATTTCCAAATTGCGGGCCTTTGCCGCAGAAATCGCAAACTTGTGCCATTGCAGGTGACTCCAGATTATCTTGACGCAGAAGGGATAAGAGCTTCAGGTCGTGTGGTAAAGGTAAATCTTACAGGAAGTTAGCTGGAAAGGCAATATGGCCACCCACTCGTCAGAGACGGCTTCAGATTTTGGTCTTCACTTTGCCGCGCTCAAAGCAGATGCGCGCTGAACTGGCACTGAAGAGGATAGCTTGTCGCGCAGGCGCAGAAAAGGCCGCTCAACAGCAAAATAAAGCAGCGCAGCGGCCAGGAAACTGGAGGCAAAATAGACCAGAAAAGCCATCCAGTTGCGCGCTTCCAC
>DASRCD010000117.1:0-2741 GCA_035653315.1 Candidatus Angelobacter sp. | reverse complement strand
GCGCTGTTTAAACTGGGCAGGGTGCTGGCTCCGCTGCGTGAAGAGGGATATCTGATTTTCGGCAGCGGTTTTCTCATCCATAATCTGCGGCTGTTTTCCTTTCATCCTGTGGACCCACCGGCCTGGGCGCATGAGTTTGATCATTGGGCAGAAGGCGTTTTCACCCGCAAGGATGCTGACGCTCTACTCGACTACCGCGCCAAGGCCCCCGCCGTAAAAATTGCCCTGCCAACGCAGGAGCACTTTGTGCCTTCCATTGTGGCTATGGGCGCATCGGACGGGAAAGCCGAGGCGGTTTCATTTCCGATTACCGGCTTTGTTGGCGGCCCACATACTAAGCGGTCAGTCCAGTTCGGGTGAGCTACTCTGATCAAGAATATTTCTTGATAGAACATGGCAAGGCAAGAGCTCACATACTCGAATGCCTCTCTCCAAGAATTAAAGAAATTAATACCTCTTTAATTTCTTCCCGCCATCTGCGGGCGCATCCTTCTTTTCATCAAGTCCTCCCCCCAAGATTTTTTGGACAAAAGGACGTGACAGATGGGTGAGACGCAGCAATTTACGAATTTTAGAATTCTGGCAGCACTGGCAGTTGTGGTGCTCTACATTCTTCTGGCATCTACCGGCAACGCATAAGTTGTTCCCGATGCAGATTTGGAAGCGCACAAATAATATGTAGTGCTTCGTGAAAGATCAGCACAGCCGAACCTGACGTGCTGATCTTTTATTTTTGCTATTTTGCGCGAAGCCATTCACAGAACCATTAGTTGATCTTATAAAGGCCAGCTTATTTGTCGGCTAAAAGCCCTGCCGCAGCAGTTCGGCAACGCTCAGGCGGCCAGCGGAAGTTTTCTGCGCTATCTTTTCCGCGTATTTTGCCAGAACATCCACTTCAATATTCACGGGATCACCCTGCCGCAACGCGTGCAGGTTGGTGGCCTGCCATGTATGCGGAATAATGGCGATTTCAACGTGTCCTCCATCAATGGCAGCCACGGTCAGGCTGATTCCTTCCACAGTGATGGATCCCTGAGGAACAACATATTTTGCCAGCGAGGGCGGAATTTCTATAAGAAGACGCCAGTCATCGCGATACTTGATTTTTTGCAGGCTCAGAATGGTCCCGGTTCCGTCCACATGGCCTTGCACCACGTGGCCGCCCATGCGGTCACTTGCTTTTGCGGGCAGTTCCAGGTTTACGGTTGAGCCGGTCTTCAACCGTTGCAGGGAAGTGCGCTGCAAAGTTTCTTCCGCCAGGTCAGCCGAGAATTGCTGGCCATGAATATCCAGCGCGGTAAGGCAGACGCCGCTCACGGCAACGCTGTCCCCGGTCTTCAACTCAGAGGGAATATTGTTTGCCGCGACGGTAATGCGCGTGATAGATCCGCCAGTTTTGCCCGCTATCCGTTCAAGCCTGGCGATCTCGCCTGTTTCCTGAATCAGTCCGGTAAACATCAGCTTTGCCTCTCCGGCGGCGAATAAGGATCATGCAGGTAGCCTTCTACCGCAAAATCATCGCCAAAGTTGTGGAGTTTAACGTTTTTTACCTGGGCAGCTTCACTCATCCGTGGAAACCCTTCACCGGATGCGAACGGTACAGAAGCTCCACCGGCAAGAATTTTGGGCGCATAGTATAAAAACACCTTGTCCACAACATCCGCCGCCAGCGCGGCCCAGTTCACCAGCGCGCCGCCTTCAATCAATACGCTGGTGATTTCCATTTCTCCCAATCGCGCCATAATTTTTTTCATGTCGGGGCGGCCGTCAGCCGAGCCAAGCGGCACCTGTTCCACACGTACACCCTGGCCTTCCAAAGCACGCCGTTTCTTTTCTTCCGCAAAAGAACAGAAAATCAGCACGTCATTTTGCGCGGTCTGGACTAGCCGCGAACCAATTGGGCAGCGCAGCCTTGAGTCGAGCACAACACGCAAAAATGGGCGGCGACGGGGGAGCCCTGTGCGGTCCGTGAGCAACGGATCATCAGCAACGATGGTCCCTGCGCCCACCAGAATCGCGTCAGATTCATGGCGCAAACTCTGGGCATGGTTGCGCGACTGTTCGCTAGTGATCCAGCGATCGGCGGCCAGAGGCGCATTTACTGATCCGCCGTGCGGCCCGGCAATCTTTCCGTCCAGTGTCATGCCGGATTTCAGTGTAACCAGCGGTTGGTGCGTGAGGATGTATTTAGCAAACGGCTCGTTTATTCGTCGTGCTTCTGCTTCCAGCAGTCCTGTTTCTACCGTGATCCCGGCAGCACGCAACTGTTCAAATCCCTTGCCTGCAACTTTGGGATTAGGATCGGCCATGGCGGCCACCACGCGTTTAACGCCTGCTGCGATCAGCGCGTCCGTGCAAGGTGGCGTGCGGCCCTGATGGCAGTGGGGTTCAAGGTTCAGATAGATCGTCGCGCCACGCGCGCGTGTTCCTGCCTGCTCCAGAGCCAGAATCTCGGCATGTTTCAGGCCCTCATAGGTGTAAGAACCACTGCCAAGTATCTGGCCATGGTCGTCCACAATCACTGCGCCGACCTTTGCACCCGGTGACGTAAGCGCGGCTCCGCGTTGCGAAAGTTCCAAAGCCTGACGCATGAACTGCTCGTCTTTTTCAGAGAATGGCATGCTCACAAGCAGGTGCTATGCGGCGGAGAACAATGAATTCGCAAAATTTTCCGCATTGAAGGGAAGCAGGTCGCCTGCTTTTTCTCCCACGCCTACATAACGTACCGGCAATCCAAGTTC
>DASRCD010000116.1:0-5256 GCA_035653315.1 Candidatus Angelobacter sp. | reverse complement strand
GAACAGTTTTGCCTGGTTCAAACGCACATTGTTTCGGATATTCCATGCCAGCAGTGGATGCCTTTCCGTGGGATCATTGCCAATCAGCAAAATGGCTGGGGCGCTGGCTACGTCGCGCATGGTGGCCGTAGCATTTTGTTTTCCGGCAATGGCGCGCGCAAAAGCAGGGAAGTCCGCCGTGCGATGATGGTCAATGTTGTTGGTGCCCAGCACAGTACGGGCAAACTTCTGCAGCAAATAATTTTCTTCGTTCGTGGTGCGATTGGACCCAATTACGCCAATTGCTTGCCCGCCTTTGCTATCACGGATTTCGCGCAGGCGTTTGCCTACATGCTCAACCGCTTCTTCCCACGTGGTTGGCGTAAGCTTGCCATCTTTACGGATCAGTGGCTGGCGCAGGCGGTCTTTGTGGTCAAAGAAGTCAAAGGCATAACGGCCCTTAATGCAGAGGAAATCGCCGTTAATGCCACTCTTGTCGCGATTGTCGCCGCGCACAATGTCCATGCCGGTATCAGAACGGCGGACGCCCAGAGTGGTCTTGCAGCCATCGCCGCAATGCGTGCAGATGGTGCCAACGTGCTTCATCTCCCATGGGCGGGTCTTGTAGCGATATGCGCCTGAGGTCAGCGCTCCCACCGGACAGATGTCAATGCACATGCCGCATTCTTCGCAATTCAGATGATCGCCTTCATTGGGGGCAATCACTGAGCTTGAGCCGCGAAGCTGCACGCCAAGGGCGGAAACGTCCATGGCCTCTCCGCAGACGCGCACGCAACGATAGCAGAGGATGCAGCGTGGGCGGTCAAAGAAAACCACCGGCGACCACTGCTGTTCTTCTTTATGCAGCTTGCCTTCCATATAGCGTGATTCAGCCGCGCCATATTTAAATGTCATGTCCTGGAGTTCGCATTCGCCACCGGCATCGCACACCGGACAATCCAGGGGATGGTTGCCGAGAAGAAGCTCGATCATCGACTTGCGCGCTTGCCGGACTTCATCGGTGTCCGTGGCGACCACCATGCCGTCCGTAATCGGCACGGTGCAGGCCGTCTGCAGCTTGGGCATCTTTTCAATGCGCACCAGGCACATGCGGCATGCGGCCTGAAGCGCAAGTCCCGGGTAATAACAGAAGGACGGAACTTCAATGCCCACGGCTTTGCAGGCTTCAATCAGCAACGTGCCCGCGGGCGCGGTAATCGCCTTGCCGTCAACGGTAATGGTTACATTTTTTACTTCAGCCATGGTCCTAAACTTTTCCCTATTTCAGCATCTGCGCTGATTTGGTGATCGAGTAAGTTGGTAATTAGTAATTAAACCAAACGTGATGCGTCACCTGCTTTTTGCTTTACCCATTGCCAGATTACTCATTTACCAAATCCCAAAAATGATGCCTAACCCAAATTCAACGCCTGCCTGGTTTCTTTGATCTGTGCCGCGTGCCGCTTGGCATGCATTGCCATGGCAACCAGCATTTCACAAATGCTTACCATGCCCGCCGCCGAGTGAGGATGCTTTACTTCACTTCCGCGCAGGTCTTCTGTGAACTGCTCAAGAAACTTGATCACGCCCGCGCGCGTGGTTTTGAATTGTTCCGCAGCTTCAGCCAGCGTGGCAAAGCGGCCGGTTGGCCTTGCGCCTTCTGGTGATTCCATCTTGTGCGCGCGATTGGGAACCATGTGCAGAAAAGCGCCTTCACGATTGGGCGCGTCAGCAGCCCGGGGTGTGCGTTGTGTGCTGATCAACTTAAGCTGAATGCCTTCCGCTGTCGTCAGATGTTCCACCGTATCCAGCACAGACCAGCGACTAGGCGCGGGCTTTCTATGGCTCTGCTCTTCGGTGATGCCGGCAAAACTGTCCAGAAAGATGTCGCGAGTTTCCTGCAATTGCGCCAGCAGGAACTGCTTATCAATTGTAATCGCCGGGACCGGGCTGGGCTGAGCACTCATATTTAGTGCGCCCCCACAACCGGCAATTCGGTAATTTTTGCCGCCGGATCAAACGGGCACGGACGTCCTTCCAGATGCGCTTCAAACTCGCTGCGCCATTTATCGACAATTGACATGGTTGGAATTGCCGCTGCGTCTCCGAGCGGGCAGAAGGTGCGTCCAAGCATGTTCTGTGCAAGGTACTTAATATTATCGATGTCTTTCCGCAAGCCTCCGCCATTGTGGAAGCGGATCAGCGTTTTCTTAAGCCAGTCTGTTCCTTCACGGCAGGGAATACACCAGCCACAGCTTTCATGCTGGTAAAACTTCATCACGCGCAGGGCGAATTTGACCATGCAGGTGGTGTCATCCAGGATGACCACGCCGCCAGAGCCCAGGAATTCACCGCGCTTGCCGAACGAGTCAAAATCCATGTTCATCTGCTCGGCTTCTTCCGCTGTGAGCACAAACGTGGAGGACCCGCCGGGAACCACGGCTTTGAGCTTGCGTCCGTTGGGTATGCCGCCGCCAACGTCATAGATCATCTTCTTGAGCGGATATCCAAGAGGCAACTCATAAACGCCGGGCTTGTTGATGTGTCCGCTAAGGCAGAAGAGGCGCGTGCCACCATTCTTTGGCGGGCCATAGTCAGAAAACTTCTGGCCGCCCATTAAAATAATGTGCGGAACTGATGCAAGGGTTTCAACGTTGTTGATGACCGTTGGTCCGCCCCAGAGCCCCACCACGGCAGGAAAGGGTGGACGGATACGCGGAACGCCACGCTTGCCTTCCAATGACTCCATCAGTGCGGACTCTTCGCCCACTTCATAAGCGCCTGCGCCGGTGTGCCAGCGAACGTCGAAGTCCTTGCCGCTGCCAAAAATGTTTTTGCCGAGAAAGCCTTTGGCGTATGCGTCGGCAATGGCCTTGCGCATGATGTCAACCAGATAGCGGTATTCGCCGCGAATATAAACAAAGCCGATCTTTGCGCCTACAGCCAGCCCGGCGATAATCACGCCTTCAATCACGGCATGGGGATCATGCTCAAGGATTGGGCGGTCTTTGCAGGTGCCCGGCTCGCTCTCATCGCCATTGACCAGAATATATTTTGTTTTGGCCGACTCTTTAGGAACAAAGCTCCACTTCATGCCGGTAGGGAAGCCAGCGCCTCCGCGTCCGCGGAGGTTTGAAGTTTTGACTTCATTGATGATGTCGTCCGGGGCCATGGTCAACGCTTTTTGCACGGCTTTGTAACCATCGAGCTTTAAATATTGCTCAATATCAGCCGCACCCTGGCCAAAGCGCCGGGAGACGATCTTTACTTCATCGGGATGGGAGGTAAGTTCAGCCATTTTTATGGGATGATTGCCAAAATTGCCATTATTGCCAAAAGTGTCAATTTTTAAACCAACAGCTATTTTCGCTTTGCAGTCCGCCGCGACGCAGAGAAAATCGCAGTCAATTCCTGCGCTTCTTTATGCAATGAGTCGAGGCGTTCCTTCTTCATAATTCCAATGTCAGAGAGCAACTCAATCAAAAAAACCGTTTCATCAGCCTCTTCGGCCACAATTCCAATCTTTGCGATAAACTCCGCTTTGGATCGGGCCTGACATGCTGCGCGATAATTTGCGCCAACCGATGTACCACATCTTAATAACTGATTACCGATTACCTGGGCCTCTTTCGCTGGTGGTAACGAGCGAAAAAGGTGAACAATTCTTATCGCAAAATCTTTTGTTCTTGCACGTAATTGCTCTGTCTTACTATCCAACGATTGCTCCATTTACAAATACTGCAAATTTGAGCAATACAGCTTTTGTTAATCTTCAATCGACAATTTTGGCAATACCGGCGATTTTGGCAATACTCATACACATCATTGTTTTGCAAGTTTCCTGTACTGCTCTATCACTGCATCCGTCTTCTGCGGCGTGAGGTTTTCGTGAAAATCGTAATTCACCTGCAATGCCGGGGCCCAACTGCAGGCGCCGATGCATTCCACTTCTTCCAGGGAAAATGTCCCGTCTGCCGTGGTCTGCTTGTGTCCGATGCCAAGCTTGTTTTTGCAGTGCTCAAGAATTTCTTCTCCACCGCGCAGCATGCAACTGATATTGGTGCAGACCTGAACGTGATACCTGCCCTGCGGCCTGGTATGAAGCAGCGAGTAATAGCTGATCACGTTGCGGACTTCCAGTTCGCTCAGTTCAGTCTTTTTTGCCAGGTGCGCAATGGCTTCATCGCTTAGGTAGCCAAGTTCATCCTGCGTGTAAAGCAGCATGGGGACGAGGAACCCACGCTTGGTCGGGTACTCCTTCATCTTCTCGGTGAAGAATGCATCGAGCTTATCGGATATAGGCGCCATTATCGGTCGATCTCCCCGAGCACAATATCAATGCTTCCAATGGCCGCCACAACGTCGGCGATCAGGCGGCCTTCGCACATCTGGCGGAGGGCCTGCAAATTCGCATAAGAGGGCGCGCGCATATGGACGCGCATGGGTTTAGCCGTGCCGTCACTGATCACGTAATAGCCCATTTCACCCCGCGGAGATTCAATCGCGTGATAGACCTCGCCTGCTGGCACCGTAAAGCCTTCCGTGACAATCTTAAAGTGATAGATGAGGGCTTCCATCTGCGTCTTCATCTTTTCACGGTCAGGCAGGATCACCTTGGGAGCCTCGGCCTTAGTGGGCCCGGAGGGCATGCCTTCCAGCGCCTGTTTGGCAATCTCGCGCGACTGCCGCAACTCCTGCACCCGGCAAACATAACGCGCCCAAACGTCGCCTTCTTTCGCTACCGGAACTTTGAATTTAAAGTTCTCATAGCCGCAGTAGGGCATATCACGGCGGATATCAAAATCTACTCCGCTGGCGCGCAGGGAAGGACCGGTCAGGCCAATGGCAAGCGCATCTTCAGCACTGATTTGCGCAACACCCTTCAAGCGATCGATGAAGATACGATTGCCGGTCAGGAGGTTTTCGTATTCATCAATTCTTTCCGGAAACTTATCCAGAAAGTCCTTTACCTTCTCAAAGAAGCCAAGCGGCGGTTCAAGCGCCAGCCCGCCAATGCGGAAATAAGAGGTCATCATGCGCTGGCCGCTGACCATTTCATAGATGCGCAGCAGGTCTTCACGTTCACGGAAGCAATAAAGGAAGACCGACATTGCACCAATATCCATGGCGTGCGTGCCCAGCCAGACCAAGTGAGAGCTGATGCGCTGAAGTTCCGCCAGCATCACCCGCATCCACTGTGCGCGGGGTGGAATTTCCAGGCCCAAAAGCTTTTCCACTGCCATTACGTAGCAGAGGTTATTGACCATGGGGCAGAGA
>DASRCD010000115.1:0-8097 GCA_035653315.1 Candidatus Angelobacter sp. | reverse complement strand
TACCCAGAGTAGCCCGCAATATAAAAATGAAATTACAAAGCTGAAAATGGCCGGAGCTTCTTCAAGAATCCTGTGCAGGAGTTCATGGCTGTCAACTGATTTAGGTAGATCAGGCACCTTCAATTCCAGCACCAACAAGGTCATGGCAATGGCGAAAATGCCATCCGTCAGCGCCTCCATGCGTCCCTTGGAGAGCAGAATGCCATGCATGATTCTTCGGATGGAAGAGGGAGGTGTGCTCATTGGGATGAGATTTTAATAGAGGTAGAGAGCGGCACAAAGGGATATTCTTGCAAAATTCGGCATTAATGCTTGAGCATTCCTCATAAGTCCACGCGTGTGCTGAATCATTTTTATCATGCCTGGCGATTTGGCATACAACGCCACTATCGCTAGAATGCAGCCACGGCCAGTGTCCACTCTTCTCCAAGTCGAAAGCCTGAATGTGAGCTTTGCCACGCAATCCGGCAGTGTTGCTGCGGTGCGCGATGTCAGCTTCAACATTCCTGAATCCGGCACGCTTGGGCTTGTGGGTGAATCAGGCTCAGGGAAGTCAGCAACGTCTCTGGCCATTATGCGTTTGCTGCCTCCGCAAGCCACAATTACCGGCAGAATCGGTTTTGCCGGCGAGAACCTGCTGGCATTACCGGAAAACTCCATGCGCCGCATTCGCGGTACGCGCATCAGCATGATCTTTCAGGAGCCCATGACCGCGCTGAACCCGGTGATGCGTGTTGGCGACCAGGTGGCAGAAGCTGTTCTTGCGCATCATCCAATCAGCAAAGCCGAGGCTTGGGGCCGCACAATCCATGCTCTGCGTGAAGTGGCCATTCCAGATCCTGACAAGCGAGCGCGTGATTATCCTCACCAACTTTCCGGCGGCCAGCGCCAGCGCGTGATGATCGCCATGGCGCTGGTAAACAATCCTCAACTGCTCATTGCAGACGAACCAACTACAGCGCTTGACGTCACCATTCAGGCGCAAATTCTGGAGCTGCTTGCTGCCTTACGTGAAAAACACGGACTGGCCGTGCTTTTTATCTCGCATGATCTGGGCGTGGTCTCGCGTGTGGCGGACCATGTTGCGGTCATGTATCTGGGAGAAATTGTTGAGATGGGGCCAGCCGCCGGCATTTTTTCTTCAGCAACGCATCCATACACACGCGGATTGATCAGCGCCATCCCAACTTTAAAGACAGACCGCTCCATTCCGCTGGCCACGGTGGAAAAAGCTGCGCGACCGGCATCTACATCTCCTTTGCGTGAAATATTTCCCGGCCATTGGGCGCGAGTGTAAACACAAGAATTGATACACTCATGAGTTGAACTGATTGAAGCATTCAACCCATTTTGCGGCTGCTCATTCTTTCTGACATTCACGCGAACCTTGAAGCCCTGGAAGCATGCCTGGACGCCGCTCCGGAATATGACCAGCTTTATAACCTGGGCGATATCGTTGGTTATGGCGCCAATCCCAATGAAGTGGCGCAGCGTTCACGGGCATTAGGGACCGTTTTTGTGCGCGGCAACCATGACAAAGCGTGCTCCGGCATCACCGACCTGAGTGACTTCAATCCCATTGCCGGATTGGCCGCCCTGTGGACCAGACAAAAACTTATCGCGGACCATCTTGAGTTTCTGCAAAAGCTTCCGCAGGGGCCCATTTCTCCGATCGATAATCTGCAACTGGTGCACGGCTCACCCCGCGATGAAGACGAATACATCCTGATGCCGCAGGACGCGTATTTTCTGCTGGCACAAGCCGCCGTGCCGCTCACGTTTTTTGGCCATACGCACGTGCAGCGCTGCTTTCTGCTGGAAGACGGCGCGGATTCAAGCAAGTCTGTGGTTCCTGCATACAAATCCGGCAACACCAGGCAGACCTTTCAATTTGAGCTGAAGCCCAACACAAAATATTTCATCAATCCCGGTTCGGTGGGGCAGCCGCGCGATGGCGACCCACGCGCCGCCTTTTTGCTTTATGACACTGAAGCTTCGCAGATCACGTTTTATCGCGTGCCTTACAACATTGAGGCAGCGCAGCAGAAAATTTTTGCTGCAGGCCTGCCGGAACGCCTCGGCATCCGGCTTGAGGAGGGGCGATGAACCAGAAATCGCTTTTTGACGAACCCGCGTCCGGTCTGGACCGCGCTGAAAAACCCAGGCCGCGTTCCACAGGGCAGGAAATTAAAGCCAATATTGATGGCGGCGCGCGCGGCAATCCCGGCCCGGCTGCTTACGGCGTGGTGGTCCGCAATGCTGAGGGCAAAATCATTGCTGAGCTTTCCGATTATCTGGGCATTCAAACCAACAATTTTGCCGAATATTCCGGGCTGCTGGCCGCGCTGGATTATGCGGTGCGGGAAAAGCATTTGTCATTAAAAGTGCTGAGCGACTCAGAACTCATGGTCAAACAGATGAAAGGCCAGTACAAGGTAAAGAGTCCGGGACTGCTGGAGCTTTATGACCGCGCCCGCGTTCTGGTGCGTAAGCTGGAGCGGTTCTCCATTGACCACGTGCTGCGGGAATACAATCGTGAAGCGGACCGGCTGGTAAACAAAGTACTGGATAGCCGCGCTAAAGGAACGCGCTAAACAGTTCCTGATTGCCCAAGGTGACTCGAAATTGTCTGCCGACGGCGTAATAGGCAGAGCGATTTTTGGCAACTTTCTCGTCCCCCTCCCCCCTCTCACATCCATCCCAGATGGCGCATACTTCAGGGTAGTCATCCCAGTGCATCCCAATTTGGCGTAGGTTTCAGCAATTTCACCGCGTTTGGCGCAGAGTTGCGCGGGGGATTCTCAATTGTCAATTTTGGCAATTCCGGCGATTTTGGCAATCTTTGCAGCCTTCTGCCTGTCCGCTCAGCCGATTGCACCCACCCGGGGGTAAGCACTTTTGTTGCAAACAAAGGCTTAAGCGCCATTCGACAAGGCAGTCATAAGGCTGTCGAGGGCCATTTTCACCCTGTTTTCAACCCCCAATTTGGCTCATTGCTGGTTGCCACTGCATCCTGCTGATTTTCAAAGAAAATAACCATTCCACACCCTGAGGCGCAGCCAGAGTATAGCGGGAGCTGGTAGGCGAATCAATTACGAATAAGGACATGTCTTCGACAGCTCCCACTTAGCGGGGACCGATTCGCATTGTCCACATTTAAACGCCATGTAACACGCACGATCCGATGAATCTTTTTGCATTGCTGGCCTCAATTGTGTGAGCGCTCCGAACTGGAGAGTCCGTGGAAGAGCGGCCCTTTAGGGCTGCGTAAAGTGCCCCACCCCGTTATCATCTTGAGCGAAGGCCGAAGAAGCATAGCGCCTAAGGACGAATCGAAACGGGTTCACCCCAATTTGTTAATTGATCCTAAGCCAGTTCTTTGAATTTGAACCTGTATAACTTCGCGAACAAACTTCGATTCGCTTTATATTCGACGACTTATTTAATTTGGTGTATTCTCAATTGTAAATCCATGACATGTGTAGCACCTCTATGCACTTGAACTAGTTACTTGAATTTGCAGCTTTGTACTTGGGAGGTATTTGTTGGTGGCGGTGAACGATTATTATATCCACCTAAATTTCCTATCTGTTGAAGGTGGAACGCCCAACTGTACTTTATACCGGCGACAGTCATTAGGAGCTCAGGAACAGCGCCCAGAACCAGATGCAACAGCGCACAAGCTTCCAGTTGACCAGAACGAAGATGATTGGCAAACCTTTTGGGTCCGGTCAGAAGCTACAAAGGGATTTGAGCAGTTCGAATTTCAACCAAAATGGAATGCCGATTTAACCCGACGGATTCTATTTGATGGATTGAAGTGCTCAACTAGAACTCTCTTAGACCCTCAAGAGTATTTTTTCCCAGAAAATAAATTCATAGAAGAGGCTTCGTTTGTCATGGAATCTCACCCAGAGGGAGACGAGCTGCTGGTTGTGCAGCCATACTTTCTTCGAGTACTTCGCCAGTCAGGCTTCTTGGTTGATTTCCATTTCCGTCTAAGAAGCGGCGTAGTATTTAGCCGCAATGTCCAGAGACTAAGCTTAAGCTTGGATAAAAAACTTCGCCGCAACATTGATTACTATGTCGACCGTTCGTCGAAAATCCGTTATTTTTTAGAGCGGCGTTGGAGAGTGTTTGAACATATCACTATTCCTGGTATTCCTTCGAATTTAAAAATTTCAAAAGATTTTACGCCCTTACATGCTGACCGATTGCGCTCAAAGGTGTACGTGTTTGCCAACAATCGGGAGGCACGAAGCCAATTTGCCGGTTTGCGAGATTTTGGTCCTCTTCAACCTGTAAACAAGCCAACAAAGTTGCTCTTTGCATTCCGAGAAGAAGACCGGGCGGCTGCTCGTCGACTGGCAATTTCCTTGAAAGGATTGAAACAGCGTGGTCAGTTCAACTTCCCCGGATATAAGACGTTATTTAAAACAGAGCTAGAAATTGATCCCAATCCAATCATTTTCCATGACCTAAGCTCCCAATCCATGCGAGTTGCTTTAGACCGCGCCCAGGCCGATCCAAACTCCTCTCACCAAATTGTGCCCATAATTGTTTTGCCGAATGGTGATGAGAACGGGTATATGGACCAGAAGTCGCATTTTTCCCATGCTGGCCTTCCCACCCAGGTTTGCACGCTAAGAATCCTAGAAGATGAAGAAACCCTCAAATGGGCAATCGGCAACTTGGCGCTTCAGGTGTTCTGCAAGGCTGGTGGCCAACCGTGGAAAGTCCGTCCAACTGCCGAGAAATCTTTGATAATCGGTATCAGCCAATCTCATAAAAGCAAAATCGTGCAAGGAACCCGATGCATCGATAAACACTTTGCATTTTCGATTCTTACTGATAACAGCGGTCTTTTTCATCAAATTCAGGTCCTAGGAGATGACTCAGACCACACAACTTATCTTGCAGCACTCCGAACGAATTTGAAACACGCTCTCGAACAAAGTGCCAGTTCATTTAAGCGGATTGTTGTGCACACATCATTCAAGCTGAAACGCGACGAAATAAATGCAATCAGACAGACCACGAGTGAAGTCGCGGCAGCAACGGACCGCTCGAAATGTAGATTCTCAGTTATCAAAGTAAATCAGAAAAATCGTTTTTTTGGCGTCAATCGCTCTGTAAATAGCCTAGTACCTTTTGAGGCTACGAGAGTTCAGCTTGGAAAAGGTGAATATCTCGTGTGGTTCGAGGGAATTTATCCTGGCAATCCAAATGTAGCCAAAGCATTACCCGGTCCAACACATTTGCAGTTTCTTTCGATCGACAAAGAGAAAGTAGAACCTGCAGAGGAACGAGAGTTGCTTCAGGATTTGATAAACCTTTCTGGGGCGAACTGGAGGGGGTTCAATGCGAAAAGCGCACCTGTTTCTGTGTTTTATTGTCACTTAGTTGCAGATTTAGTTCGCAACTTCCATGAACGAGACCTCCCGTTGCCTGCTGTTCAAGATATCAAACCTTGGTTTTTGTGAGCCCATATGATGAGCCGATCTAAAGATATTATTTTTTTGCTAGGAGCGGGTGCAAGCTCTGAAGCAGGAATTCCCGTCTCTGCCGAAATGATTGATCGGGTGGAGAAGCACCTTAAGGACATAGACGAATGGAAAGACTATGATCTTTTATACAAGCATGTCAAAAGCGCCATTCACTTCTCATCTGGATTGAAAGGTCAGTTTGGTTCAGATGTTCCCTTTAATATTGAAACGCTTGTAAACACTTTATATGAATTGGAAAGAAACGAAGAACATCCCCTGTATCCTTTCATCGCAGCATGGAGTTCTAGATTTGTAGAACTGGCCGGCTCCAAATTTTGTAAAGTACAAAAATTTCGCCAACTGATTCTGAGAGCATTAAAGAAATGGATGTGTCCTGAGGATTCAGCGAAATCCAATTACTACAAAGGGCTGATCGGATTACAACGCGATCTCAACTATCCTCTTCATATTTTTTCATTAAATTACGACTTATGCGTAGAGCGTTTAGGGAGTGAGATTCGGGTTGAAACCGGGTTTGAGGGTTCTGGCCCAGATTATTCTTGGGACTATGAACGCTTTTCCGATTTAGATAAGGGAAACAATCTCGCTCCTCATGTTGTTCTATATAAACTCCATGGTTCGATAAATTGGAAAAGGCATTCTGACACAAAAACTCTTTATTCTGTGGATCAAATTGAAAGTGTAGATCCTGACAAAATGGACGTTATCTTCGGAAGAGACTTCAAACTGGAAGCGGCTGACCCTTACCTGTTTTTTGCTTATATGTTTCGGAACCTCACTCTAGAAACAAAGCTAATCGTAACTGTTGGATACGGTTTCGGCGACGATCATATAAATAAAATTCTCACTCAGAGCTTGCGCGATGATTCTGAGCGTCGTTTATTGGTTACCCAACGTCCTATATACGATGGTAGTGGTAGGAAAAAAAGAGCGAAATTCTCACACGGTTAGAGCTACCTAATGAGAACCAAGTGATCTTCGAGTATGCCACCGCTAAGCAGTTTTTGGGAAAGCCAGAATTGGCACAATTCCTTGTCGCCAAAATTCCACAAAGTGAGGGTGCCCCCTTTTAAATAATTACTAAGCTGGCTGATCAGGTAGTCGGCAAATTATTTAAAGCGGCCACGAAATCTTGCTATCTCGCCATGGCTCCTTGAGACCTGTAGTTATTCGAACCAGGACGAGAGGTAATCGGGATTGGGTGAATTGAAGACCAACGAGCCAGAGCAGTTCCATATTGGGCCGATTTTGCACCTGTTTTGGGCAGTTTTACCGTTTATCTCAGGTTCAAGGCGGCTGATCACGGGATGGCACCGGGCTTTCCCAAGGCTCTGGAAATGCTGTAAGCTCAGCTTACGTATTGCCGCGTAGCGCGTCCAAGTAATTGCAAGCAGAGAGGATTACTGAGGGACGAAGAGATGCCGGCCGATTCAGCGTTTGCAGGGATCAGGGTTGGCGTGAGCAGCGGTACAAGAAGCTCCCATTCTTCCGGAGAGATGGTGAGTCAAGCCCTAGGTCGAATCAACGACAGTGAGCTGATTCGCGCCGCTCAACGCGGCGACCGTGCAGCTTTTGAGACACTTGTGCGTCAATATGACCAGGCCGTATTGCGCCTGGCGCTGCACCTGACCGGCTCAGACGCGGACGCGCATGACATTTATCAGGAAGCGTTCCTGAAGGCTTATCGGCATATTGGAAATTTCCGCTTTGAGTGCTCGTTTTATACCTGGATCTATCGTATTGTGACCAATCTCTGCCTGGACCATCTGCGCAAGCGGCAGACGCGCCGGGAAGATCCGCAGATGGTGATGGATTCAAGCGGGCAGCCGGTGGACGTGCTGGAGCGCGTTTCCGACGACCGGGCCGGGGCGAATCCGGAACGCGACCTGATGCGGCGCGAACTGGGCGCAAAGATTAACCAGGCGCTGACCAAGCTGACGCCGCGAGAGCGCATGGTTTTTGAGTTGAAGCATTATCAGGGCCTGCGGCTGCGGACGATTGGCGAAATGCTGAACACAACGGAAGAGACGGCCAAGAATACGCTCTTTAGAGCGACGCAGAAATTGCGGGCGGCGTTGGGCGGGATGAGGTAGGCAGTAGTTGGTACTTAGTAGTTGGTATTTAGCTATGTATGAAAGATGCGAGCAGCGAGAAAGCAATTGGCAATTAGCAGCTGGCAATTGGCAACTGGCAATTAGCTTTTGCAATGCAGACGGTTTGGAGGGGCAGTGAAGCTTGATAATCAAGCAGCGCACAAGGTTCCTCTTGCCTCTGCTTGCATGGAATTACACCCGGCCGGATTTTGTGGTGCTGATGATTGTGAGAAAAGTAACTGGCAATTAGCAGCTGGCAATTGGCTTTTGTAGATGAATGACTAAAGTGATGGTTTTGCAGAAAAGTGCTGATTTGCTAAGTGCTGATTGCTGAATGCCAAATGCTAGTTGCTAACTGCTAGTTGCTAGTTGCTAGTTGCCAACTGCTAGTTGCTAATTGCTAAGCACTAAATACTAAGTACTAATTGCTAACGGCTAAAAGCCAAAGGCTGAATTTTTATGAACTGCGATTGGACGAAAGAAAATATTGTTCTATA
>DASRCD010000114.1:0-11095 GCA_035653315.1 Candidatus Angelobacter sp. | reverse complement strand
ACGGATAGCTTTGGCCCCAGTGTAGGTTTTGCCTATGCTCCACAAGGCGGCGGCATTCTTACTGGTAATGGCAAGACAGTCATTCGTGGCGGATATCGCCTGCTGTACGATCCGCCGTTTTATAACATCTACCTTAATATTGCGACATCAGCCCCTGAAGTGTTCCTGCAAAGCTTCAGAGCTCCATCCGGCACAACGTTGGCAGCTGGCACGTTTGGATTGCCGGCAGTACCCACGGGGCCCAATGTCCGTGCTTTACTGGCGTCTTCCATCACACCTGGCGTGCTTGATCCTCGAAGCCAGGCAGAAACCACGGTCGCCCCAAACTTTGGCCCTGACCGTGTACATAGCTGGAGTCTGGGTATAGAACGTGAGCTTTCAAAAAATTCGGCGTTTGAAGCCCGTTACGTTGGCAATGCGGCGCGCCATCTTTTCCAGACTATTGACGGCAATCCGTTCATCGCTGACCTTCAGGCTGCATTTCCCAATCAGGTTCCTGCCGGCCTCACGCCGTGCACCACGCCCCAGGTTCCACCGGCGCCTGGACAAACCGGAAATCCTGATTTAGGACGCGCTACCTGCGGTTTGGGCATATTGCGTGAACGCGCGAATACCGGCTTTTCCAACTACAATGCGCTGCAGATGGAATATCGCGCCAACAATATTTTCCATCAGTTGACTCTGCGCACTTCTTACACCTTCAGCAAAACTCTGGACAACGTGAGTGAAATTTTCAGCACGTTTGCTGGAGGCAACAGTGTGGCCGTTTCACAAAATCCAACGAATTTTACATCGGGTGAATATTCACTCTCCGGCCTTGATTATCCACATCAATGGTCAATCCTGTTGACGGAACAACTGCCATTCTTCAAGCAGCAGCACGGTCTCTTTGGACACGTGCTGGGTGGATGGTCTATCTCCGCTAATTACATTGTGGCTTCTGGCCAGCGTTACACGCCGTCACAACTTGTCTCTGCCCAGTTGGGCGCCACGGGAGATTTCTTTGATTCAGCTTTCCTCGGCGCTTTTAACAGCGGAATTGACTCGGCACGGCCTTTCCTTGGCAGTTTACAAGCTCCTTCCACCAGCGTCGGCATATTTGCCGGTGATGCGTGCAACATTTTCGGCGCCTGTACAACAAGCGCCACCAATCCAACAGCATTGCTTAGTTTGAATGCTATTAACCAGACAGCCACTGGAGCGGCTGCGCCGAATGAAGTAACGGTCGCGAGTAATCAAGTCCGTTACATCGTAAACTCCGGCACGTCAGAAGCAGTTTTTGGCACGCCCTTCGGCAACGCTCCACGCAACATTGCTCAAGACGCGCTCACTAACATCGGAAATGTATCTGTCTTCAAGCAGATCAAGTTTTCTGAAAGAGTGGGTTTTGAGTTCCATGCCACAGCCATCAACGTCCTGAATCATCCAAACTTCCTTAGCGTAGACCCGTTTGTTGAAGATGCTGGGTTGCGCCTCCAGGATACCGGTTTCGGCGACCCAACCCTGACCAATAGTCAGCCGCGCAGGCTGATCTTTGGAGGTAGACTTTCGTTCTAGCGCCACTTGAGAACGATTGCCTCCATCTAAAGGCCCGCTTTATTCAAGGCGGGCCTTCTTCTTTGGCAATGTCACTTCGCAAAAGCTATGGCGGAATCGGCAAATCTCAGCTGCTCAGTTTTGCAGTCAGGGCCTTGAGATATGCATCTATTGTGGCGGTGTGCCCCATGATAAATCGAGAAACAAAGCGGAAAAGCGGATTGTAAACTTCACCGTCTTCCGTGATGCTGAGAGTGCAGGAATTCACAGACGGCGTAATTTCATAAGTCCATGTGCCGCCGAAGGGCAGTTTCTTGTCTGTAATTTTTGTAACCAGCCTTCGCGGGGGCTGGGATTCAATAGCTTCGTAGGTAATTGTCTGCCCATGTTTGTCTGTTTCCATCCATCTTCGGTGGCCTTCCTGCGGTGGTAATTCCTGGTAATGCAGGATGTCTGGCCGCCAGTTCGGCGGCCCTGAGATGAGTGCCCAGACTGTTTCAGCGGATTGGGGCAGGGAAACCGTGCGTGAAACTTTGTGCTTTTGGGGCAGAAGCGCCCCTATTACCACGATAACCACCAAGAGGGCCGCGAGTGATAGAACGATGATCAGCAACCATTTCATGCATAACTCCTTCCTGGTGTGAAGAACCTGTTGAACGGCTTTCACGCGAATCAAACCTGGTTTGCATGGAAGCCGTCACGCGCTATGCCTGATTGTGGCTGCCTTTTACTTCTCCGATCTCTGTAACAACTCTCCTAAATAGTTGCCCCAGATGGCAGGCCAGGTGTGCGTGCCATGTCCACGGGTCTGATCAGTGATCGGCAATAGCACGTACTTGCCATTCTTTACGCGTTGAATGTCATGATCAAGGATTTTGAGTTCAGGCGGATTGATCTGATCATCGGCGGAGTTAACTGCTGTTAATGGGACCGTAATTTTCTCCAGGTCCGGCTCAGGATTGTAATTCCTTGAAGCGTCAAAGTAGTAGAGCATGTCATTCGCGTCGGTTGATTTCATATGCGCGGCAACAAAATTCTCCAGGTACTCGTCCGCCTTTTCCCGTGTAGGCTCTTCTTTCTGCATGCGCAAGGGCGCGCTGCCCATGATCAGCAGGATCTGTTGCGCGGCAGCAAGGCCGTGAGGCTGCTGCTTATATTCACCATTGTTCCATTCCGGATCAGTACGGATATCGTCCATGATCATCCGTCGCATCATGCGATTACGGCCGGCGATCTCAATCGGCTGGCTGGCCAGTGGCATGGCTGCATCCATGAAATCCGGATGCTGCTCAGCCCAGAGCCAGCTATGCATGCCTCCCATGGAAGTCCCCATCACCAGCCGCAGATGATTCACTCCCAAGCCCTGCGTGAGCAGGCGGTACTGCAACTCAATCATGTCGTCATATTCATAATGTGGGAAGCGCATGTGCAGGCCGTCACTGGGCTTGCTGGATTCGCCGTGGCCAATATTGTCCGGCAGGATGATGAAATACTTTGTGGCGTCCAGCAATTGACCGGGACCAAAAAGCACTCCGGCAAAATTCGGTGAAAGAAACTGGCGACCTGATCCACCTGTACCGTGCAGGATCAACACCGCGTTGCGGACCTTGCCGCTTGCATCCTTGCGTGGAGTTCCCAGCGTGTAATAGTGCAGCTTTACTTCCGGCAGCTTTTCCCCGGACTTAAATTGAAAATCCTTGATCACAAAGGTTGCCGACTGCGGCGCAGGATAGTCAGCAGCGAAAGCGAAAATCCCAATAAAAATCAAGAGCAGTCTTACAGCGGGACGTAGAAAGGGCATACCGTTTCTCCTAAGGACGCAAAAGCTTAAATCATTAGAGCAAACAAAGGAAGATGCCCGATCAACCGAAGATGCGCTTGTGTCGATGGAACTACGGTTAAACGCATCAGAAGCCAAAGTCTTTTCTCGCTCGCCAGATATCCGGAAATATTTTCTGTTTCTTTCTTATCTTCATAAGAAACGTCTATCAGGCCAGCGTGCACAACCATGAGTGACATGCTGGCTGCTTCACAAATTTTCTGGGCAGCCAATTCCGGAGACAGAGAAGGGAATGAAAAATGACGAGATCTCGCGGAGCAAAGTTTCAAAATAGTGCGCAGAAGTGACGAGCACTTCAAATTACAGTTGACTATCAAGACAAGAAAAACCTGGTTGAATTTCTAAAGTCTCTATAGAACTTCTCTGTAAGAACTTTCCGGTTCTTTCCCCATTCACACGCTTGCGTGTGAATGGGTTTTATTACAGCCACTTGGTCATCAAATGGCGCTCTTCTTCCTTGAATCCTGTTTTCTGATATAACGAGGCGGCTGATTGATTTTCACACCCCACTTCAAGGCGCAAAGCCTTGAGTTCTTCCTTACGGCAGATTTCTTCAGCAAATCCCATTACTCCCTGCCCCAACTTCTTCCGGCGAAATGGCTCACGAAGATAAAGTTCATCCAACAGGCCGAACCTGCCATGAAATTCCAGGCTAAAGCAGAATGTAAGCGCAAAGTATCCCGCCAGTTGCTGGCCCCAGAAAATCAGATAGATTTGTCCAAAAGCTGAATTTCCCAGCAATTTGCGGATCGCGTCGGCGGCAATCTCTTCCTCAAAGCGCATGTGCTGCTGGGCATAAAATTCACGCATCATCTCCAGCAGCGAGGGGATTTCTTCCGGTGAAAGCAGTTGGAACAGGGCATTCATGCTGCGATTCTATACATGATTTTTGTAAAAGGCAGCGTGCGTCTATAATGGCCGTCCTTATTTCCTTGGCTTTGGGAGACCTTCATGCTGGATCGCCGTAATTTTGTTGCCTTTTGCTCACGTCTTGGATTAGCTTCCACGCTGCTGCCCGGAGTGCTCTGGGCCATGGCGGACCAGAAGCAGAAAGTTACGCGTGACATGATTGATAGCGCCGCCGTGATTGCGGACGTCCACATTCCCGATGAAGACAAGGAAATGATGCTGGAAGGGCTGAATAGCTATGCGGAAAGCTTTGACGCTATTTATGCCCTGCATATCAAAAATGACGTTGCGCCTGCGGTGATTTTTGATCCTGTGCTGCCCGGCATGAAGTTTGAGACGGATCGCCGTCCAATAAAGATTTCCTCCGCGCCAAACGTTGCCGGCGCTGCGCCAAAAAATCTGGAAAATATTGCGTTTTATTCCGTGCGGCAGTTAGCGGAGCTGGTCCGCACGAAAAAGGTCTCTTCCTCTGCTTTGACAGAAATGTATATCGCGCGGTTAAAGCGCTACGATCCTGTTCTGCTTTTCGTAATCACGCTTACGGAAGATCGCGCACGGGCGCAGGCCAAAGAAGCTGATCAGGAAATTGCGGCAGGGAGATACCGTGGGCCTTTGCACGGTTTGCCCTGGGGCGCAAAAGATCTCCTGGCGGTCAAGGGGTACCGCACCACGTGGGGTGCCGGCGGGTTTGAAGACCAGAAAATTGATGAAGATGCCACAGTGGTAAAGCGCCTGGACGAGGCTGGCGCGGTGCTGATTGCCAAACTCACACTGGGCGCTCTGGCCCAGGGCGATAAGTGGTTTGGCGGCATGACCCGCAATCCCTGGAACCCCAGGCAGGGATCAAGCGGCTCTTCCGCGGGATCGGCTTCTGCTACGGCGGCAGGATGCGTGGCATTCGCCATTGGCTCTGAGACTCTGGGCTCCATTTCATCCCCATCCACCCGTTGCGGCACAACCGGGCTTCGTCCCACGTTTGGGTTTGTGCCTCGGACAGGCGCCATGGCCCTTTCCTGGACCATGGATAAACTTGGCCCTATCTGCCGCGCCGTGGAAGATACCGCGATTGTTCTCAGCGCGATTTATGGTCCTGACGGACATGACCGCACCGTCCACAATGCTGCGTTCAACTGGGATGCGAATCTTGACTGGCGCAAGCTGCGCGTCGGTTATTTGAAATCAGATTTTGAGCTTCAACCGTTGCCGCAACCGGAACCGCCGAAAAACGAGAAAGACCTGACCGCCGAAGATAAGAAAAAACATGATGAAGAAGCTGCCAATCGCGCGGAGGCAGCGGCCCGGCGCGACTATGATCACAAGTTCGATGAAGCTGCACTGGCCAAACTGCGCTCTATGGGGGTGAATTTGATTCCGGTAGAGTTCCCAAAATATCCATATCAGGCCATGCGGAGCATTCTGGTAGCGGAAGCGGCAGCAGCTTTTGATGATCTGACACGCAGCGGCCGTGACAAGCTGCTCACACAGCAAACCAAAGACGATTGGCCGAACACATTTCGAACCGCGCGTTTCATCCCAGCCGTCGAATATATTCAAGCGAACCGGGCGCGCACTACAGCCATGGAAATGGCGACCAAAGTTTTTGATCAGGTGGATGTGATTGTCGCTCCCACCTTCAGCACGCAGCTTTTAATTACCAACCTTACCGGCCATCCTGCGCTCATTCTTCCAAATGGGTTCCGCGGCAACGATGCTCCGAAGGCACGCGTTCACGAAAATGGTGAGGTGGATGGAGGCGGCCCAGGTACGCCACTCAGTCTGACTTTTCTTGGCCATTTATACGGAGAAGCTAAAATGCTGGCGCTGGCCAAGGCGTATCAGGATGCTACTGATTTTCATTTAAAACATCCGTCATTGGCAGCGGGTCCAGCGGAATAAAGCATTGATGAAATTGTGATGAAATTCCTATCGCAATAATAGATGTGAAATATCGGATCTGTGAAATCCAAAATCCGGCCTTCGGAGCTGCATCCTTGCAAATGCGAAATCATCAGTGAATATCGCATGCCATAGTTGGGACGATTCGTCACCGGTACTTCGGTGTGAAAATTTTTTCTTATTTTTGTTCAAAAGTGGAACACTCGAGGCAATTGTCGTTTTGCGATAATTGCAAGTTGCAAATTGGGCATACAAAGATCAGGAAAATCATGCCAAAACTTGAATTCATACGATTCGTGGCATATAACATTTTCCTTGGATCAACAGTACACAAATCTAGAAATAAAAAGAAGTTACGGTAAAAAATAATTCGTAGTTCTAGATTACGATTCTTGTGGCGTTTTAATTTTTCTCCTGTACTCTATTGGCAATTCACCAGCAATTCTGGAAAGAAAAAACTTGGAGGAAATAAAAATTTATGAAGATCGTATTTCGTGTTGTGGTTCTCGCGTCAGTGTTGGCTCTTGGTACCTTTGCAAATGCCGCTGCACCTGGCCCCGGCCCAATTCCGCCGCGCGTTCAAGTTGCAAAGTAATCGAAGCAGGTTTTTATTTGTTATTCAGGTAAGGCTGATTTAGTCTTGCTGATGAATGACAGCTACTGCGTGGATTTGGGATGTTGTTGCATGGATTTCCTTACCCCTGTTGGCAATGCTGGCAGGGGTAATGATCTGGAAAAAGCTTGAGCGCGAATTTCCATTCTTCTTTAGCTACACAACGCTGACCGCCCTGCTTGGTGTAGTCAGGTTCATTGCATATAAGAAATATTCTCCACACGTTTATTTCCTCGTTTTCTGGATCTCTGATTTCGTTATTCTGGTTGCAACCTTCCTTGCCATTTACGAAATTTTTATAAGACGCATTTTTCCCGGATTTGCTAAGGTCCGTTTTTACCGCTATTTATTTCCAGTAGTCGCCGTCATCATTGGGGCGGTTGCTTTGATGATCGCCCTGCATGCTCCTGATAAAAGAGGCGCTTTTCTGGCGACCTCAAGAATATTTGATTTCTTACGGTCTGCTGTCATTGGTTTTTTTGTTCTGCTTATTCTGGTCATGGGTCGTGCATTCGCAGGATATGAATTCGATATCACTCTCGGTTTCGGTATTCAAGCTGCCATTGCGCTCATCAATGGTGCTGTCAGGCTCCAGAGAGGAACAAGATCAGAAACATGGGACCATCTTGAAGCAGTGGCTTTTGATGTGGCTTGTTTCATCTGGCTCTGGACTTTTGCAAAAGGAAGCGCTCCGTCACAGGTTCAGGCCCGGGAGTTCAATCCAGAAACTTTGCAGGAAGCAAAAAAGTGGGAGAAGAGTTTGAAAGACTTCATAACGCACGATAAGCGCTAACCCGTGTGAAAGTTAGCGCTTACTCGTATGCTAAATCTGTTTTTTTATTTCGAGCTGCGCAGTTATAGACTCTCCGCTACCGCATCCTGCAAGCTGGAAAACTTGAGGCATGCCAGGTTGTCCGTCTTATCTTTTAACAGCGTATAAGCTGGCAACAAACTTGAAGATACCAGCTGTTGCACATCAGTGCATTTCGCGGCTGAGAACAGCGGTATCCAGCGCAGGCTGTAGCGGACCTGGAGAATAATTAAACCCATGAAAGCATAGAGTCTCACATGGACGCCGGCATCAATCATTTCCTGGGCCAGAGAGGCAATCAACTGGTTGCCGCTTCTTAATTGGCAGTACCCAATCTGCTGCAATAATGCCGCATTGTGGGTCATTCTGCGCAGGCACTCAATGGTCAGTTTCACCTGCTGGCCATAAATCCTGAGTAATTCTTCATGACCATAGGTTTCCTGAAGATGCCGCTGTTGTTGTGGATCAATGAGTTTCTGCAGGATCTCCAAATCCACAGGAAGAAATGAAGGGATCAGTTCCCCTAATTCCACTTCCTTCGACTGCCGCTTCCGGATATTTAGATAAGCAGCATAGAAGAACAGCAGGAGCAAACCTGCTGACAATCCGATCAAAATGCTGAATGTAATATTTGACATTTTGTGTCCGTCGTTAAATCTGCTGGGATGACTCTACCGCTGCATGCAACTCAGGTCAATCTAAATTCCGTTATGCCGCACGCACTTTGGTAATTCTTGAGGGCATGTCGCATGAACAATAAATAAGCGATAAAACCCGCAATTTCACTGCCTTTACAGCATATTCCCACTATCGGCTGATTCTAAAAATACATGAGGGAATCTCATTAGTTTTAGATGCTGGATAAGCTGTTTTATGAATGGCTTACTTTTGTACCTTGCATTCCCAGGAAACACGGGGCCCACTTCTTTATTTAAATTTCTTTATTCAGATTTATTGCGAGAAATGAATGGAGGAAACCTTAAATTTTTCAAAAAATCTTTAAACCTGGCCCCACAAATTTTTCTGCCCATCAGTTCCCAAATCTCTGTCCTGACGCAAAACATTGATTTTTAATGCTTTTCCTATAGGAGTTAGTGCTTCTTAATTTTTCTTGACAGAGTAGCTGAGTTCCTGTAATTATTCAGCTCTGCTTGGCGTTTTCACATCTTTGAGACGCCGGCAACGCTTCAATACTTCGATCGACCCGTCACCTATTGGCAGACAAGCCAGAATCGTCTGTAGTCACGGCATAAGGTTCCAGATTAAAAAGTCAACGGTCATTGAGTGCCGATGTGTGCGCAATGATCAAGCCAAGGGGTTTGTCTCTTGCTGTGCGCTGTTACATTCGCTGCTTCTTCTTTCTTGGAAGCTGGTCGGGACGCGATGCAACCGGCTGGCGGAAATGCTTTCTACGTTACGAAGGTCGAGTATAAAAAGCATTACCGCGCTGAGTATCTTCTTGCTTTCGAACAGTTCCCAAAATGGAATGCGCGACTGTTGTTTTCAACAGCTACATTCACGTTGACTCTCAATTCAGTGTTGCTGTATGTTTGCGCCGCTGTTCTGTCCTGGCATGCTTCCTGAAATGCAACAGGCGGAAGGTGCACTAATTGTTCCACCCGTCCACTTTTGGCAGACAAGTCTTAATCGTCTGCAGTACGGCAGAGTTCTCGCTGCAAAGTACATCCATTCAAATTTAGGAGGAACTCGCAATGACGAGGCGGAATTTCCCATTCGTAACTTCGACCCTGGTTACACTTCTTTTTGCCGGGATAGCATTCGGCCAAACCGATCCCGGAATCCGTGGAGGCGCGGCAGGCGCAGGTGGCCCGCTGGCATCGGTTGCCGCTAATAATCCCGCAGGCAGCCTTGCTTTTTTTAACGACGCTCTTGCTACCTTTCAGGAGGTAGATTCGGTTTCTGGCACCATTGAGGCTGGCGCTGGACTGGGACCACGTTTCAATTCCAGAAGCTGCGCTTTCTGCCACGCGGCTCCGGCGACTGGAGGCAGCAGCCCGGCGACCAATCCGCAGGTAACAGATGCCACGGCAGATGGCGCGCTGAACACCATTCCTTCATTTATTACGTCCACTGGACCTGTACGTGAAGTGCGTTTTCCATTCTTCTTCAACTCTGCCGGAAATCCAGACGTGAATAATCCTAACGGCGGGGTGGAAGACCTGTTTACCATCACAGGCCGCACGGATGCCGGGACCTGCAACCTTGCGCAGCCCAGCTTTGCGCAGGCCGTGGCGACCGGCAACATCATCTTCCGCATTCCCACGCCTACCTTTGGTGCCGGTTTGATTGAGACCATTGACGATTCCACCCTGCTGAACAATCAGGCAAACTCCTCAGGAACGTTCGGTATTAGCGGTTCGTTCAACCACAATGGCAATGACGGTACCATCAGCCGCTTCGGCTGGAAGGCGCAAAATAAATCTTTGGTGATCTTTGCCGGTGAGGCGTACAACGTGGAGCAGGGCGTCAGCAATGAAGCCTTTACCCAGGAACGTCCGTTGCCGGGCGAGGATGCCACCACTGGTCTGCCGGCAAATTGCCGCATTAACGGTACGCCGGAAGATTCCACGCACTTCAACGCCAACAACCTGGGAACATCCAGTGACGTGGTGAAGTTCGCCATCTTCATGCGTTTGACCGCAGCTCCAGTTCCGTCAACCACGGTTCCCGGCGGCGCAACCTCCATCAGCAATGGACGCTCCTTGTTCACGGCGATTGGCTGCGCATCATGCCACACGGCTTCACTCACCACTTCAGCATCTGGAGTTACGCCAAGCCTGAGCAATGCCACGGCAAACCTGTTTAGCGACCTGGAAGTCCATCACATGGGCACAGGGTTGAATGACAACGTGAGCCAGGGTGGCGCAGGTGGTGATCAGTTCCGCTCCGCTCCTTTGTGGGGACTGGGACAACGCCGCTTCTTCCTGCACGATGGCCGCACCAGCAACCTGCTTACCGCGATTGCTGATCATGCCAGCAGCGGGTCTGAAGCCAATGGCGTGATTGCAAACTTCAACTCGCTTACCGCAACCCAGAAACAAAACCTGCTGAACTTCCTGCGTTCTCTGTAATTCAGGTTCAGCTTCTCTTCGTGCGGGGCATTCAATTGCCCCGCACAAATTCGCTTCATGTGAATGAGTCCGGAAAATGAGTACAGGGATCAAGCGCATTACTCTGCTGTTCTTTACCGTTTGTTATTTTGCAATGGCATCGTTCGCGACTGATATCGTCAGCGGCAAGGTCCGCAACCAGACAACGCAACGCCCTTCCAGCGGCGATGATGTGGTCCTACTGCGCATGGAAGAAGGTATGCAGGAAGAATCCCGCACGCACACGGATGCCAATGGCGCATTCTCCCTGCAAGTGGAGCAGCCCAATGCGCAATATGTAGTTCGCGTGCTGCATCAGAACGTGAACTATGATCACACGCTGACTGGAACATCCCCGTTTCAAGTGGATGTTTTTGATT
>DASRCD010000113.1:0-9535 GCA_035653315.1 Candidatus Angelobacter sp. | reverse complement strand
TGGTTTCCGCCATGCCGCCGTTATCCTTCCGGCGTGGTTGCTTGAATCCACTTCCGGGGAAGAGCTGAAATACATTGTGCTGCATGAGCTGGCGCATCTGCGCCGCCGCGATGATTGGACCAATCTGGCGCAGAAAGTGCTCAAAGCAATCTTCTTCTTTTTACCCAGTGTCTGGTGGATTGAACGCAAACTTTCGCTTGATCGCGAGATGGCCTGCGATGACGCTGTGCTGGCCCAATTCGGCGCGCCACGCGCTTATGCGGAATGTCTCGCCCATGTGGCGGAGAAAAGTTTTGTCCGCCGCCAGCTTGCCTTGGCTCAGGCAGCCGTAGGCAGGATGCGCCAGTTGACCACTCGCGTGGCAATGATTCTGGACCCGAATCGCCCACGTGCAACGCAACTCTGGAAACCCGCCGTGCCGGCCGTGATTGTGCTGGCTGGATTAAGTGCGCTTCCAGCGTCATTTACTCCATCGCTGGTCCGCTTTACCGCAAACACGTCCGGGCAAAACCTGGCTGAGCGTATGCCATCTGTTCCAGTGCGAAAGATATCACCAGCTTTGACGCATGCTGCCGCGGCAGTCACGTCTGTTCCAGCTTCCTTCAACCTTGACAGGAAGCAGGTTTCACCACTGCCGCTGAAAGCGGCGCAGCCGGTGCATCGCAAGCAGCCGGCGAATCGGAATCAGTTGCTGGCGCGCAAGAGCAATTCCCCTGCAACCAGTTCGCCTGAAGTCTTGGCTGCGGCGAAGCTTCCGCAGCAGAAATACGTAACGGTTCGCCAGGATACATATTTCATCGTCACGCAGCAAACGCCAACCGGTGAACAGCAGAGTTTAGAGATGCACGTGGTGCAAGTAAGCGTGCAGCCTCAATCCAAGCCGGTACAGAAACCCAAAAAGGTTTAAACACTTTTTACTCGCCAGAGCAGGATAGCTCTGGCCTTTAAAAACTAAATAACTAGTTACAGATTCGATAACGCAATCAAACATATGGAGATGAGCACGAAAATGAAAAACCCAGTAGAGCATTTAGGAAGCTTCTTGAAACGCCGTGCGCTGGCAGCAGTGTTGATGCTTGCATTGGCTGCGGGCTTCGGCAGTTATGAATTTCTTAAACCCGCATCTGCGAGCGCGGCCAGCATGGCGCCTCCAGCGGCGGCGCTTGATGACAACAGCGTGAGCGCTTTAACTGCGCTTGATCACGCTATGGAAACTCTGGCGGCGCATGTAACGCCGGCCGTGGTGAACGTGACCGTAACATCACGCGCCAAGGAACAGCAGCAGCTTTCCGGCCGTGACCAGGATGAAATCCAGCGTTTTTTTGGCCCATTCGGCTTTGGGCAACAGGGACCCATGGGCCGCCAGACCCCGCGCGTTGAGCACGGACTTGGCAGCGGCATCATCATTTCGCCGGATGGTTACATCGTCACCAACAACCACGTGATTGACGGAGCAACCGATATTCGCGTGACCCTGAATGATCGCCGTGTGTTGCCGGCAAAACTGGTTGGCGCCGATCCAATGACCGATCTGGCCCTGATCAAGATCAACGGCAGCAATTTCCCCAGCCTTCCGTGGGGCGATTCCACCGCTCTGAAGCCGGGACAGACCGTCCTTGCTTTCGGCAATCCGTTCAACTTCCGCTTCACCGTGACTCGCGGCATTGTGAGCGCGCTGAATCGTCCCAATCCTTATAGTGACGACGCCCGCAAGCCCGGTGAATTCATCCAGACTGATGCGGCCATCAACCCCGGCAACTCCGGTGGTCCGCTGGTGAACTCGCACGGTGAAGTGATCGGCATCAACACGTTCCTGATTTCCCCTTCAGGATCTTTTTCCGGCATGGGCTTTGCCATTCCAACGCAGATTGCCCGTCCGGTGATTGATACGCTGCTGAAAGATGGCAAGATTGAACATGCACGCATGGGCATTGGCATCAATGACGTAACGCCGGAAAACGCGACATTCTTCCATCTGCAAAACGCCAGCGGCGCTTTGATCAGCCAGGTTGAGCCGGATTCACCTGCGGCAAAAGCGGGCGTAAAAGTTGGCGACGTAATCACTGAAATGAACGGCAAGAAGATGGAAAACTCCGGCCAGCTTCAGGCCGCCATTAGCGCGGAGCGTCCAGGCAACAAGGTAACGCTCAACGTGATTCGCGATGGCAAGACAATGTCGCTCCCAGTGACGTTGGAATCCATCAACAACACTTCAGAAGAAGCCGGTAACCGTGGCGGTGAAGCGCACGGCAAAGCGCGCTGGGGCGTAGGATTGCAGAACCTCAGCTCTGATATGCGTGAAGAACTGCAGCTCCCCAGCAATGTAAAGGGTGTTGTGGTCACCAATGTTCAACCCGGCAGCCCGGCCGATAACGCCGGCATTAGCCGTGGCGACGTGATTCTTGAAGTGAACCGCCGCCCGGTGCAGACAGTGGACGATGTAAAACGCGAACTGAACAATGTACCCCAGGACAAGGACGCCATGGTGCTGGTCTGGTCTAACGGTGGCAGCTCTTTCCGCGTGATGCACGCCGCAGAGCCCAGTTCCACACAGAACGGCGACTAATTTTTCTTCCTCCCAACTACAGGGCGCGTCTCGCAAGAGTCGCGCCTGTTTTTTTGGCGTGGGATTCAGTCTGGAGTAGAACAGTTTTTTGGTTAATGTAGGCCGTGTTGTGGCACCGCCATCCTCAGCTGTGCCACCTTATCAAAATGATCGTGGACCGCAGGCGCCCTTGCCTGCGAAACCCTTGGTCTCCTCCATAACGAAAACCGATCTAGTCCTCACAGAAAGGCGAGCCGCATTCGATGAGACCAAAGATAAATAGGAACGGCACCAACGGTATAAGTAAAGCAATTTCTACTGCTTTCCCAACCTTGTCACCAAAGCTCTCTCCATCTGGAAGCCGGTCATAGTTCCATGCGTCCTTTGCTACTTCAGCATTGTGGTCCACAACAGTAATCGGAATGGCCACCGCAACTTCCTGAAGGCCGGCGGCCCTGTTTTCTACATCAAAAAACTTGAGCTTGCCCGTAATCGTGTAGTCGCCCAAAGGCATATTTTTATCTGCCTTCAGTTTTAAAAGAAATACATTTCCGCCCTTGGTCATGGATGAATAAGGATCGCGTTTGACATCAAAATTCTTGCCGTCTCCATAGCGCACCGTAAAGCCGGCAACTGGATTCAACTCCAGCGAATTTAGATGGAGAGTGCGCGGATTCTTAAGACAGGTTGCACAATTAGCCGTTGCCATCACCGGAAAAATTGCAATCTGCTCGTCTCGCCCGCGGCGTAGTTTGTTGTAACGCTGCACCGCTCGCGCCTGCACCAATGTGCCTGCTGTTGGCGTCGAGACAGGTAGTTGCGCTGTCTCCTCTGTTAAAGCTGTTTGCGCACTTGCTAGAGCCGTTGCCGTTAAAACAAGAATCAGTAATTTGCGCCACATACCTTCCTCCCTATCGATGACCTTGAAACCACTCATTTCCCTGAGTGCAAAATCACTTTATTCAGAGACAGGGAGCAACAGGTAGCGACAAAGTACGGCACGCGCCCAATGTCGTGGTTATTCGCTTATATGTTTAGCTATCAGCCTCAAAGTCAGTTCCCTCTGCTTTCTTGTCTAGTCTCTGGTGAAAGCTTAGTCTTCCGATCACCAGATTTCCCGATCACGTACGATCTCCTGCTTTGTAATCCGCATCATCAGGGATAAGTTTCTTTGCGTCCTCTGCGTCCTTTGCGGTGAATGGTTTGCCTTTCCGATGTCGCGCGATGACGGCGATCACGTGCGATCTCCTGCTGTTATCCGCGTCTATCCCCACAAATCCGCGGTAAGTTTTCCTCTGCGTCCTTTGCGGTGAATGGTTTGCATTCCGATGTCGCGCGATCTCCCGATACATCTCATCACCTCGGTTCACCATCTGTTATCGCGTGAGCGTAAACGCCAACCCCAAAATCATTGAAAGTGACATCCCAGGCCGCCTGGACCGGCTGCCCTGGAGCCGCTGGCATTGGCTGGTGGTGGTTGCGCTTGGCATTACCTGGATTCTTGACGGTCTGGAAGTTACTCTGGCCGGCGCAATTGGCGGCGTGCTTGAGCACCATGACACGCTCGGCCTCACTGATGCGCAAGTCGGCCTGAGCGCAACCTGTTATTTGCTGGGCGCAGTCATAGGAGCTCTGGTATTTGGCTACGCCACTGACCGGCTTGGGCGCAAGCGTCTTTTCACCATCACTCTGCTGCTGTATCTGGTGGCTACCGGGCTTACGGCCTTCTCATGGAACTTTTTTTCTTATGCGTTCTTTCGCGCGCTCACCGGCGCTGGCATTGGCGGTGAATATTCAGCCATCAACTCAGCCATTGATGAGTTGATTCCCGCGCGCGTTCGCGGACGCGTGGACCTGATCATCAATGGCAGCTTCTGGATCGGCGCAGCCATGGGTTCAGCGGCAACCATCTTCCTGCTGGATACGCATATCCTTCCTGTCAATCTTGGGTGGCGGCTGGCCTTTGCCATTGGCGCGGTGCTGGGCGTTGTAATTATCTTTCTGCGGCATGCCGTTCCTGAAAGCCCGCGCTGGCTCATGATTCATGGCAGGGAAGCGGAAGCTGAGAGGATCGTCGCGGAAATTGAACGCCATGTTGAGGGCCATGAGGATATGCGTCCGGTGCAATCAAAGATACGCATCCGGCCGCGCACGCACACGCCCATCCTGGAGATATGGCGCGCCATTGCGGTTGAGCATCGCCGTCGCTCGCTGCTGGGTTTTGCTCTTATGATCTCGCAGGCGTTCTTTTATAACGCCATCTTCTTCACTTACGGCTTGGTCCTGATCAAATTTTATAAGCTGCCAGCGCAGAGCGTTGGGCTGTATCTGTTCCCCTTTGCGGTAGGGAATTTCCTGGGACCGCTTGCGCTTGGACACTTGTTTGACGTTCTGGGACGGAAGAAGATGATCACGCTCACGTATTGCATTGCCGGCGTGCTGCTGGCCATCTCCGGATGGATGTTCCAGCGCGGCCTTCTCACGGCCCACACGCAGGCGCTGGCCTGGACGATTATCTTCTTTGTCGCTTCCGCTGCCGCCAGCTCCGCTTATCTGACCGTGAGTGAAATTTTTCCTCTGGAGATTCGCGGCATGGCGATTGCTGTGTTTTATGCGTGTGGAACATTCGCCGGCGGCGTGGCCGCTCCATTTATCTTTGGACTGCTGATCCAGACTGGCTCGCCGCGCGCCCTCTACTATGGATATCTTGCCGGCGCGGCGCTCATGATTGGCGCGGCGATGGTTGAAGCCCTGATCGGAGTCGATGCGGAACGCCGGTCGTTGGAAGAGATTACCTCGCCGCTGTCACAAGACGTTGCAAGCGAGAACGCGGCATAAAACGGATGTTCCTTCTGTGTTCCTTTGTGTCCTCTGTGGTTAAAGGGTTATCCCACTGCCTTGAACTGCTCGTCAATTTCCACCTGATGACCGGCCACCAAGCGATTGTTTTCATTTGCCAGGCCCACAACAGCCAGCATCTCATTGAACTGCTCTTCGGTCATGCCTTTCTTGCGTGCTGAGGCGGTATGCGCGGCAATGCAGTAATTGCACTGATTGCTTACGCTCACAGCCACATAAATCAGCTCTTTTACCAGCGCGCTGAGCGAGCCTTCGCTCATGATCTGCTTGGTGTCTTCCCACGTGCGCTTCAGCCGCACCGGATCATGCGCCATCGCTTTCCAGAAATTATTTACCTTGTCGACCTTGCGCGTCGCCATGATGTCGTCATAGACAGCTCGCACTTCCGGGCTGGCTTTTTCATACTCAATAAACCCATAGGTGGACATAAATTCCTTTTCTTGATGCTGAAGCGCCGTCAGGCGCGATGAGAAGTTAGCCCAGCGCGTAAGCGCTGGGTCAACGGAATGATGAAGAAGAGCCCCGGAGGGGCGGCACCAAACTACGGAATCAACAAAATCTTTCCTGTAGTCTTCCTGCCTTCCAGGTCGCGATGCGCCTGGGCCGCCTCTTCCAGCTTATGCACATGGTCGATGCGCAGTTTCAGTTTGCCTGCGGCGATCATGCCCAGAATGTCATTGGCCCGTTGCTCCAATTCTTCGCGCGTGGAAACGTAATGAATCAGGCTGGGGCGGGTGAGTGAAAGCGATCCCTTCTGCATCAGCGTGATCGGATTCACCGGATCCACGGCGCCGCTGCTGGCGCCAAAGAGCACCATGTGTCCGCGAGGCCGCAGCACGTTCAGCCCTTTCTCAAACGTGCTTTTGCCCACGCCGTCATAGACCACATGCACTCCTTTGCCATCCGTCAGGCGCTTGGTTTCAGCTTCAAAATCCTGCTTGGTGTAAATGATTACCTCGTCGGCGCCAGCATCGCGGGCCAGCTTGGCTTTTTCTTCTGAACCGGCCGTGCCGATCACGCGCGCGCCAATGCTCTTGGCCAGTTGCACCAGCAGTTGTCCTACGCCCCCGGCGGCGGCGTGAATCAATGCCGTCTCGCCCTTTTTGAGCGGATACGTGGTATTCACCAGATAATGCGCGGTCATGCCTTGCAGCATGGCGGCCGCGGCCTGCTTGTCATCCAGCTTGTCGGGAACGCGCACCAACCGGTCGGCGGGAACAGCCGCGTATTCCGCGTATGTCCCAACCACGTTGCTATAGGCCACGCGATCGCCGGCTTTCAATGACTTCACTTCGCTGCCAACTTCTGTCACCGTGCCGGCAGCTTCCTGCCCATCAATGAACGGCAGCGGAGAAGGGTAGCGGCCCTCGCGAAAATATACGTCAATAAAGTTCACGCCGGAAGCCGCAATCTTCACCAGCGCTTCATTCGGTTTTGGCTTGGGAACGGGAAGATCCACCAGCGTCAATACTTCCGGACCGCCGGTTTTCTGTACTTGAATCGCTTTCATAGGAATACCTGGAGCGCCGCTCTAATTGCCGGCGGCTGCAAAGTTAGTGCTACAGGCCGGAATCGCCCCGGCCTGTAGTTTTGCCATGGTTAGAAATTACGTGATTAGAAGTTGAAAGACTCTTCTTCCGCAATCATCATTACCGGCGGGCCGCCCGATGAAATCTGTGCAGCGTGGCCCAGGGTCTGTTTGCCGCCTTCTGACGCGGCGCAGGCCTGAAGCGCTTCCATGGAAGGGAAGTGCACTTCAGCAATGCGGTAAAAAGGCGCCTGCCCCTGCGGCGATCCCGTGACCTTGGTGGCCACCAGCTTGGTTTTGCCTTTCAGTTTTTCCACCGCCATGGGCACGTGCTCTGACTGATACAGTTTTTCAAAAGCAGCCACATCTTTTGGTTGCGGATACATCACGATCAACTTGACTCCAGCCATGAATGCTCCTTGCAAATCATTATTTAGCGCCGCTTGAAATTGTAATTCCTTGGGAGCATTTGTGGGAGCCTCAGGAGTCGCATTGCGGCGAGTCATTTGGTTTGTTGGAAATCAAGCGGCGCTCTCTTTCATACGTCATCTCGACAGCCGTCAACGAACACGCGCACTCTTCAGCGTGTGAGTAGGCTGGAGAGACCTTGTGTTCTCTGGCCGATTTCAAAACACAAGGTCCCTCAATCTAATTCGCCGCTGGAGAAAACGCGGACTCGCTCACGGACTTCGGGATGACGATCTTTGGGAATTGAGCTGATAATGAGCTAATAAGATTTTGTGATTTACACTGACCCACTGCGCGCTTTCGCCCTGCACTTTATCGTCAAAAAAATCATTTCTTCTTCGGCTTCATCATCTGCCATTGCTCTTCAGTGAGCATGCTGCCCAGGTGGTCGAATTCAGCAGCGCCTTTCAGTTGCTCTCCGCCATCCATTACGATCTGCTCGCCATTGATGTAGCCGGATTTATCGCTCACAAGAAATGCAGCCAGGTCTGCCAGTTCATCGTGGGTGCCAAAGCGTCCCAGCGGATTATTTTTCTTGGCCATCTCTTCCATGGATTTCACTGGCATCAGCCTTGAGAAAGCGCCTTCCGTGGGCACCGGTCCCGGAGCAATCGCATTAAAGCGTATTCCATACTTGCCCCACTCCACGGCAAGGCTTCGCGTCAGGTTCAGGACGCCCGCCTTTGCCACTGAAGAAGGCACCACATAAGAGGATCCCCATTGCGCATAAGTGGTTGTGATGCTCAGGACCGTGGCATTGTGTTTTTCTTTGATCCAGCGCTTGCCGCAGGCCATGGTGGCGTGAATGGTTCCCATGAGCACAATGCCGATCACAGCTTCAAATGCGCCAAGAGAAAGCTCTTCTGTGCGGCAAAGAAAATTTCCGGCAGCGTTATTCACCAGCGAATCCAGCGGCCCATCCTGCCAGATGCTTTCAACCATCGCTTCCACACGAGCATTGTCACGCACATCGCATGGAAAAGTTTTGACTGTGCCGCCAGTGGCTTTGCTAAGTTCGTCGGCGGCCTGCGCCAGCATCTCTTCGCGGCGTCCGCAGATATAAAGCGATGCGCCTAATTCAAGAAAGCGCTTGCCCATGCTCTTGCCCAGTCCGGTTGCGCCGCCAGTCACCAGGATTCGTTTGCCCGCCAATAAATTCTTTTCAAACACGGTATATGTCCTCTTCGTTATAAACAGCTGCCGGAACATCCTACAGGCCTGCCGGTGTTTCATGCCAGCTTGCGGTTGTAACTCTCGTGCCTGCATCAGCTTAGAACACTTTCAGGATGAGTATATTTGTACCGTTGCGGGCAGCAGCCAAGGCCGTCTATTGTACTCAAACAAGATTTTTTGATTTCTTTCTCAGGGGAGGCGAAATGCACTGGCACTGGCTACTTGCATTAGTGATCATGGCCCGGGTCGGCATGCCTTCCATGAGCATTGTGCAGCCCAGCACAAACACCAGGTTAAGGAAACGCGCGCGGCGTGGATCGCGCTAAGGAGGCAAGGCGATGATTGAACTTCGGTTGGAGTTACAACCTTTTTATAGCGATAAGGACGTAAGAAATGATCGCCGCGTGCAGCGCGGTTCCGCTACTGCACGCAACAACGGATGGTCATCCAGCTCTTCTGACAGCGACCAGCGGCAGTCCGCGCTCCGCAGCCCAGGCGTCCCACGCCGCAGCGCTACGCTGGAGGAAGATACGTTCGAGTTCGGCTCGGTCCGCTTGCGTGAGATTGAGTTCTAAGAGCAGGCGTTCGGCAAAGTGCGGCTCCAGCGCGGCAATCGCAATCCAGCCGTCACTTGCCCGGTAAAAGCCATAGAGCGGATGCCCACCTGCAAGCCATCCGCCTGGTGAAGTAAGCCCTGCCCGCAACGGCGCAGCCAGATCATGTGCGCACTCATGCAGTGATACCCATGCGCAGCCCGCTTCCCCCGTCCTGGCCACCTGATTCAGCAAGGCCAGAGACATGCTGACTGCGCGCTCCGCCCCCGCAAGGTCAATAAAAAGTGAAGCCGGCATCTGCGGGGGCGTGAGCAAACCTGAATCAGCTTGATAAGTCAGATCATGTCCTGTGCGCCCTTCCTGCGGCGGCAAATAGCCAACAATCCCAACAAAGCAAAGCCGGGGATG
>DASRCD010000112.1:0-8516 GCA_035653315.1 Candidatus Angelobacter sp. | reverse complement strand
GCCATTGCAAGCTGTGAAGTTGGTTGTGCGGCTTGCCCCTGTTGAGCAACCACGGGAAGGGCAAAAGCCAGTACGGCCAACACAGCCACCAACGCCACAGTTCGGCGCGAGCGGATTACGCGGCCCATCAGGCCCGTTGCGAGCCAGGTGTGCATATGTAACTCCTCCGAGAATCTAAGGTAACGAAATCTAAGTTATGTGGACTTCTTTTGACTCAATACGCTTCACTGGCATTCCTGAAACGCGCTTCCACATCAAGAAAAAACTTCGTGGTTTGAGGTTTGGCCGCGTTGGAACCTTGGCTAGCCCCGGCACTTACACCCACCGCCCTGCTAGTCCAGTAAAACTCGCTTTTATAACATGTTAGAGGAAGAAGATCAATCGTGCAGATGGCCAAAGGGCCATTGCGTCACCTGGGTCAAATTGGACGTTCCCACCTTTCGCCAACATCCGCTGAAAAGATGGCATACCTGGATCAATTAGGGCAATTGAGGCCTTACCTACTGCCTGGGTTTTTCAAAATTTAACATCCAATTCACGCCGAATTGATCGGTGAGCATGGCAAATCGGGCGGCCCATTGTGTTTCCTGCGGTGGCTGGCTGGGCTTGCCTTTTTCACTCAGGGCGGCAAATAACTGGTCAGTCTCCTGGGCGGATTCACACTGCACGCAGACAAAATAATTATTGCCGGCGATGAATGGCATGCCGGGCATGTTGTCTGAGGCCATCAAAACCGCCGAGCCTTTTGTAATTCTGGCATGGGCAATGCGATCATGCGCTTCCGGAGGCACGTTTCCGCCCATGTCAGAGAATTTGATCAGTTGCAGATCGCCGCCAAGGCATTTCTGGTAAAAGGCAACCGCCTCTCGACAATTTCCATTGAAGATCAAATATGCGTTGAGTTCCTTCATTGTTCACTTCCGTTGCAGGTACAAATTTTTTCAATTGATTTGTCGTGCTCTGGCCGGTGGCTATCAATTACCGCCGGACGCATTCATGTGAAAGCAGTGAACACATAAGCCATTTGGCAACGGCTTGGTGCGTACCAACTTTCCAGTTGCAGGCCTTTCCGGAGACTCCCGCCGATGCCGCTCTCGGTTTTTATTGAGAAGCGAATTATAAGCGAATACGTTCTCTTCGTCAAGTAAGCGATTCATTCAGTCCTTGTCCGGACCGGAATGCACCCGCTAAGCTCCCGCAGACCAGAATGGCTGCTCCTCGCAAAACCATCGAAGAAGAGAAGCGGGCGTTGATCTAAACCTTTAATAAATAATCAGATACCCACAGCGGGAGCTATCCATCAATTACAACCCTTCTGCTTGTTTCCAGACTCCAATGGATTATGCAAGCATCAAGGGTCCTTGAATGTCTAAGAACGTAATTTTGATTGAAGACGATCCTGTGACGGTTAAATTCACAGGTGACATTCTGGCCAGAATTGCGCCGGAAGTTCGTCTGGAGGTCATACGAGATGGCCACAATGCACTCACACGTCTTTTGGGCCATGGGGAAATTCACGATCCTATTGGGCTCATCATCTTGGATTTGAACATCCCACAACTCCATGGTGTGGAGTTGCTGCGGGAACTAAAGACACGGGCTGAAACGCGGTACATTCCAATTGTGGTGATTTCCGGCACGGCTTCTCCCGCTCAAAGTCATGAAGTGTATGCCCTTGGGGCCAATGGTTATGTCATCAAAGTCACTGACCCAAAGGAGAACAAGCGCAATATTGAAGCCGCTCTGAATTATTGGGTATGCGTGAACGTGCTTCCTGCAAGCAATGGAACCAATGGCAAGCGGTGAACACCACGCACCAGTGCTCTCCTTATTACGCCCAAGACACCGGTGGTTGATTGCCGCATTCTGCACTGCCTTTTTCCTGGTGATTGCCAACGCAATATTTGCGTTCCGGAGCATCCAGACCATCTCCACAAATCAGGGTTGGGTCACTCATACGAATGAAGTCATCAATGAGATTGAAGAGTTAAAACTCAGCGCTGCGGAAGTCCAGCGCGGACTTTGGGGTTTTATCATTACCGGCCGTAATGATCTGCTCGACTACAGCTCTTCCAATGACGACAGGCTGCATGCCCAGATCGCGCGTATTCAAGGCCTGACGACCGATAACCCCAGCCAGCAGAAGCGTGTGGCCATGATTCTTCCGCGAATACAGTCTTTTATAGTTTTTGAATCCAGCGTAAGAGCACAGGCGGAAATCTCCAGACCTTCGGCTTCCGCAACTGTATCCATTGGAGAGGGGCTGGGCGATTTAGAGGCCGTAAATCAACTTGCCGACGAAATGCGGCAGGAAGAAAACCGGCTCCTTATTGAGCGGGCGGAAAAGACTGCGGCCAGCATACAAAGCGCTTATATAACCTTTTCCATAGGAAGCGTTCTCAGTATGGGCGCAATAGCATGGCTGTTATTTATGACCTTGCGCAACTTAAAAAGGCGGCAACAGGATTCCGACCAGATTTACCGTTTGATGATGGAAGTACGGAGACGCGCGGACCAACTGGAAAGCACAGTTGCCGAGCGGACCAGGGAACTGCGGGACATCAACAGCGCCCTTGAATCTTTCTCTTATTCCGTTTCGCATGATCTGAAAGAACCCCTTCGCGCCATGGCCGGTTTGGCGCACGCGGTTGCAGAAGACTATGGGACTTTGCTTCCGGGTGAAGGGCAATCCTATCTCAACGGCATTATTGATGCAGCTAAACGAATGCACCAGTTGATTGAAAATCTGCTGGCGTATGCCAGCCTCACGCGCCATGATCTTCCATTGACAGCGGTCAGCCTTGAGCACGTGGTCAGCGATGTCCTGCAGCAGTTCCGTAAGCGTATTCAGGACATGAATGCTGAAATCAAATTAATAAAGCCACTCTCAACAGTCATCGCCAATCCAACAGCGCTCACCCAGGCCATCTCCAACCTTCTTTCCAACAGCCTGAAATTTACAAAACCGGGAAGCCGCCCGGAAATCCGTATCTGGTCTGAAGAAGCAGGAGCAAAAATAAAATTATGGGTTGAAGATAATGGAATAGGTATTTCTTTAGAAAATCAGGGTAAGATCTTTGAACCGTTTTACCGGCTCAACACCAGCACACATCATTCCGGCGCAGGCGTTGGACTGGCCATTGTTCGCAAGGCTGTGGAAAGAATGGGCGGTGCGGTGGCCATTGCCAGCCAGGACGGAGAAGGTGCCCGCTTTGTACTGGAATTGCAAAAAGCATAGTTCACATGAAAACAATTTTGCTGGTGGAAGACAATCCCGTTGACGTTATGCTGATGCGCCGGGCTATGGCGAAGCTGGATACCGTCTCTGACTTACGCACTGTTTCTGACGGCCAGGCGGCAATCGACTATCTTTCCGGGCTGGGGCCATATGCGGATCGGAGCAGCTACCCTGTTCCTTATGTCATGGTGCTGGACCTGAAGCTGCCGCGCAAGAATGGGTTTGAAGTCCTTGACTGGCTTCGTGCCAACAGCACGTATTCTCATCTACCGGTGGTCATTCTCACATCCTCGCGGGAAGACCAGGACCTGCGAAAGGCATATCTGGCTGGCGCAAACTCATATTTCCTGAAAACTCCGGATGCTGAGGAGTTAAATCGCATGGCCCAGATCATCCACGAATATTGGATCGGGTACAACCGGCTTCCCGGACATTAACTACAAGCCCATCAGGCAATAATGCATTGCTTCTAATCTTTGCGCCCTGCGTAGCCGCCAGCCTGTAAGCGTGTTGCCCTTGAGCAACTCCCGTTGTTGCTTACGGCATTTTGATTTCCGTATTGCCCATACCAGTGAGGCAATGGGCGCGGTTGCAATCAATCCAATTCGCTCACATGAGCGCATAAGGCGGTCCCACCGGCGTGATTGTCCTTTCAACGCTGCCTGTTTCACTGAAATCAAGGCAAGGTGCTGTGTCCTGGTTCTTACTCTGATTTTCACGCTTGTGCCGGAAGTCATTGTTCCATCTCTCCTGGGTATTGGCCCTGATAAGTGCCATTCATGATGGCTATACACTGAAGTGTTTATTACGCGCCAACCGTTTCAAAGCCATTGTCGTAACTAAAGGACAAATATGCATTGCTGATGGCTGAAGTTCTTCTTATCCAGAACGTGCATTAGGATGTATGAAAAACTTGCAGTCTGCATATAGATAAGAAACAATCCTTTTTTTATTTCAGGTACACTGAATCCGCCATGCCACTTTTAAAACCTGTTGTTGTGGGACTTTTCCTGGTCTCAACCTTCGCGCCGTCCTTTGCCCAAACCAAGAAAGCTGCCAAGGCTGAAAGCCAGGCAGCCAAAACGTCAGCTCCGGCCAGCCCCAATCCTGTTCTGCTTCAGGCGATGCAACAGGAACTGGACCGTGCCATGGCGGCATTGAGCAAGGCTGATCCAGCGCCATATTTCATTAGCTATTCGGCGCGGGAACAGTCGGAAAGAGTAATGGTGGCCAGCCAGGGAGCAATTCTCACCAACTTCCATCATCGTGATCGTCTGGCGGATATTTCCGTGCGCATTGGCAGTCCTGATCTCGACAACACACATGGCTCCAGCCGCGCCAGCGGTATCATTACCACCACTCTGCCATTGGAAGACAAGCCGGATGTAATTGCGCGTGTGCTTTGGCTGAATACGGATCGCATGTACAAGCGCGCCACTCAGACATATCTCAAGGTAAAGACCAATACCAAGGTCCGTGCGGAAGAAGAAGACTCGTCGGCAGATTTTTCCAAGGAAAAACCCGAGACCGCAATCGGCCCGGCCGCCTCGCCCATTACGTTGGATGAAAAGGCTTGGCAAGATAAGCTGCGCCGCTACTCTGAAATTTTCGCGAAGTATCCTGAGATCGAATCGTCCCAGATCGTGCTTCAGGTGGAAAATCCCACGCACTATTTTGTATCCACGGAAGGTTCAAGGATTGTTACCTCCCGGCCTTTGGTGCGCATTCTGGCGCTGGCCAGCACACGCGCAGCCGATGGCATGGAACTGGCCCGCTCAGAAACTTTTGACGCTTCCTCGCTGGACAAACTTGCTTCTGACGATGTAATTACAGCGAAAATCCAGAAGATCGCTGAAGATCTTGCCAAGCTCAAGAAAGCGCCCGTTGTGGAACCTTTCAGCGGCCCAGCCATGCTTTCCGGACGCGCCGCAGCCGTATTCTTTCATGAAGTAGTTGGCCATCGCCTTGAAGGACAGCGCCAGCGCGGCGACGATGAGGGCCAGACGTTTACTAAGAAAATCAATCAACCTGTTCTGCCTTCCTTCATCAGTATTGATGACGATCCAACCAAATCCAGCCTTGAAGGCATTGAGTTAAGCGGCAAATATGATTACGACTCAGAAGGCCAGAAGAGCCAGCGCGTGGAATTGGTTTCCGATGGCGTTCTCAAACAGTTTTTGATGTCGCGCATGCCGGTGAAAGGCTTTGAGCATTCCAACGGACACGGGCGTGCTCAGGATTCACGCATGCCTGTGGGCCGGCAGGGTAATTTAATTGTGCGCTCGTCCAAAACGGTGCCCGATTCTGAGCTCCGGTCAAAGCTCATTGAACTGGTAAAAGAGCAGAACAAACCATATGGTCTTTATTTTGAAGATATCGCCGGTGGGTTCACGCTCACGCTGCGCAACATGCCGCAGGCTTTCAAGATTATGCCGCTTTTAGTCTGGAAGGTCTATCCAGATGGCCGTCCTGATGAGCTTGTGCGTGGCGTGGATATCATTGGAACACCGCTGACCGCGCTGAATCGCATTGTGACCACGGGAACAAAAATTGATGTCTTCAACGGCGAATGTGGCGCTGAATCCGGCTCCGTGCCTGTCTCCGCGGCGGCTCCGGCCATGATCTTCTCAGAAATTGAAGTACAGAAGATGGCCCAGGGCCATGATCGTCCACCGGTGCTTCCGCCACCCACGGCAAACGCCGAAGACAAATCAGCATCTTCGAAAGACCACAATGATCCAGTACTGAAAGCCATGCTGGCTGAGCTGAAGCGCTCGCAGGAAAAATTACAGCTTGGCGAATTGCAGCGGCCTTATTACATCGACTATCAGGTGACTGAACTTCAGGGACGCCGCGTAGACGCCATGCTCGGCGCTCTTCGCGACGAACAGGAGCAGAGAGCGCGCATCGTCCGCGTGGTCGTTCGCATTGGCGATCACAAACAAGACAGCTATTTCGGCCAGGGCATGGGCACCGCCGAACGCATGCCGCTGGATGACAATGAAGTGGCATTGCGCCACCAGCTCTGGCTGGCTACAGATCGCGCCTATAAAGACGCGCTCAACGGTCTCAGCGCAAAACAGGCTGCGCTCAAGAGCACTGTGGTTGATCAGCCCGTGCCTGATTTCTCTGAGGAAAAGCCGGTTGAATCTGTCGGCGATCTGGCAAAGCCTGCCAGTCTCGAGGCATGGGAGCAGCGAGTCCGGGCCACCTCTGATCTGTTTCGCTCTGATCCTGAACTGGAAACTTCCGGCGCTGGAATTGAAATGCGAGTGATCAATCGCTATTCCGTAAATACTGAAGGTACGGTCACCCGCAGCGGCAAAACTTTTTATAACGCAGGTTTTTCCGGCAGTACGCAGGCAAGCGATGGCATGCGCATTGAGCGAAGCCACAGTTATATCGTCAATAATCTTGACGAACTGCCTTCGCCGGAGCAGGTACAAAAAGATGCAAAACAACTGATTGCCACATTCAGCGATCTGCGTAAAGCTCCACTGGTGGAAGACCAGTATCGCGGGCCTGTATTGTTGTCCGCCGATGCCGCGTCCGATGTCTTTGCCTCTCTATTTGTTCCCAATATTCTGGCTGTTCGTCCTGCGCCAGGAAGTCCCGCGCGTACCCGTGGTGAATATGCGTCATACTACAAAAGCCGTGTTCTGCCAGATTTCTTTACTGTTACCGATGATCCCAGCCCTCGCAAGGTCGGAAATCTCACTCTGCTGGGCAGCTATGAAGTTGACGACGAAGGCGTAAAAGCCGCCCCGGTCACAGTAGTAGAAAAGGGCATTCTGAAAAACTATCTTGTCGGGCGCGAACCGATCCGCGATTTTCTACAATCGAATGGACGTGGACGCGCAGGCCTGGGAGGGCTTCCACGCCCGGAAATCTCAAACCTCATTTTCAAGGCTTCCAATGGCGTTGCATTTGAGGAACTCAAAAAGAAGTTGATCCAGATGTGCACAGATCAGGGACGGCCTTATGGCTACTATGTTGAAACCCTCGGCCCGCAGCTTACCCCACGTCTGCTCTGGAGAATTTACGCGAACGATGGTCACATGGAATTGGTCCGCGGCGCTGTTTTTAATAGGCTCGATACTCGTGCTTTGAACAGCGACATCATGGCAGCCGGAAACGATGAATACGTAAGTAGCCTTGTGGATCCGGTGAATCGTTCCATTGTGGCGCCTTCACTACTTTTTAGTGAGTTGGAAATACAACGCGCGAATCGCACCAGGGACAAGCTGCCGGATTACCCAGCCCCTGCGCTCTCGGCAGGCGGCAAATAACTGTGTGGACTGTGATTTAAAGACAAGCCGCAATTGGGATCAGTTTCAGATGATGCAGCTGGCCCTGATTCTGGCTTCTGTCCTGTCCTGGAACTCATAGAAAGAAGTTAAACAGCGGGCTTTTTCTTATGCCAATCGCTTTGCTTTTGGTAAGCATGGGCCAGGCCCAGAACAATCCCATCGGAGCCGGGCGCGCCGCTAATCTGGAGACCAATCGGCAAGCCGGATTTTGAAAAACCGCAGCAGACCGAAACGGAAGGTAATCCGAACACGTTGAATGGACGAGTATTGCGCAGCATAATCAGTTCTCTGCCGCGAAGTTGGTCCGGCACGGCTTGCAACTCAGCAAAGGTGGGAGCAGGCTCCGGCGTGGTTGGCGTAACCACAAGGTCAATGCGCTCAAAAATATGCAATATCTGCCGTCGCTGTTGCATCAGATCACGATGTGCCTGAATGTACTGTGGAGAGGTAATAACACCGTCGCTGCGAATGCGCCGCAGGGTCTCCGGATGGTATTCAGATTCATGGCCCGGCAGGTATTTCTGATGGTAGGCCAACGCTTCAGCACGCACCAGCGTGCGATCAACATCGGTGGAAATGTCCACATCTTGAATGCCAGCCGTAACTGAAGTCAGTTGTTTCATAGCAGTATCCACGGCAGATCTTACTTCTTCATCCACGTCATTCCAGAAATCATGCGGCATTCCCAGGCGCAGAGCTGACGTGCTTTCTTCAATAGCGGAAGGGTAGTAAACCGGAGGGAATTTCTGGCAGTTAATGTCCTGCGCATCATAATGCGCGATGGCCTGGAGCATGAGCGCGCTATCCGCCACAGTGCGGGTCATTGGGCCAACATGGTCAAGCGACCAGGAGAGAGGAATCACGCCACGCGTGCTTACCAGACCATAAGTCGGCTTGTGCCCGGTAATTCCGCAGAATGCTGCCGGCAAGCGGATGGAGCCGGCTGTATCGGTTCCAATTGCGCCATA
>DASRCD010000111.1:0-3595 GCA_035653315.1 Candidatus Angelobacter sp. | reverse complement strand
TTAGTGATTCCCGCACGCGGCTTTCTACTTCCGATTCAGGTAGATGTTCTTCCATCAGCCGGAAAGCCACATTGTCACGCACATTAAGCGAATCAAAAAGGGCGCTTTCCTGAAAAACAATCCCCACCTTGCTGCGCAGGTCAAACAGCTCTTCTTCTGACATGGTGGTAATGTCATGGCCTAAAACATAAATGTGTCCGCTATCTGGTTTGAGAAGGCCAAGGCAAAGCTTGAGCATGGTGCTTTTGCCTGATCCCGCAATGCCAAACACAATCTTGGTTTCACCGCGCTTCAATTCAAAAGAAACTCCATCCAGCACCGGCGGCCCATCAAAGCTCAGCGACACATTTTCAAAAATAATTGCTTTGTGGATGGTGTCTGGAGTTTCCGGAGTTCCATTTTCAAAAGGCGGCATGGTGGTTATCTTACGGTGATAAAGAGTTGTGTGAGAACGGCGTCCACGGCAAGAATAAGCACAGAGGATGCCACCACTGCCTGGGTAGTGGAGCGCCCCACGCCCTGCGTGCCGCCCTTGGTATTGATGCCATAAAAGCAGCCCACCGTGGCAATGATGAAACCAAACACCAGCGGTTTAACCAGGCCTGTAATCACATCATTATATTTGAGCGTCTGGTACGCGCTGGTCCAGTACTGGTCAGAATCAAGCCCCAGCATGGCAAAAGAGATAATCCATCCACCGGCAAGCCCAACCAGGTCGGAAATAATCGTCAGAAAAAACATCATGAACACCGTGGCGGTCACGCGCGGCGTCACCAGCTTTTTATAAGGATCGGTACCCAGCGCGCGCATGGCGTCAATCTGTTCGGTCACTCTCATCGATCCCAATTCACTAGCCATGCCGGAAGCATTGCGCCCCGCCACCATCAGGCTGGTGAGCACAGGCCCCAGTTCCCGCACCATGGACAAGGAAACCAGCGTGCCGGTAAGCGAGAGCGAGCCAAACTGCTCCAGCGTTTTGGAACTGTTTAACGCCAGCACAATGCCAGTAAACATGCCGGTTAGCACCACAATGGGGAGTGATCCCACGCCGATGAAGTCGGCCTGCTGAATCATGTCTGCTACATAAAGGGGTTTGCGGAAAAGATTGGTCACAGCCTTTATGGCAAGACCGGTGTAATCCTGCACAGACAGGACACTTCGCTTGGCGAACTCAGCTGGAGAGATTAGTTCCATCCGAAAGGTCAATATAGCAGACTACGATTTGGCGCGTGAGATTCCGCCACGTGGTACTCACCTTACGATCGGAATAAATGCCTCTTTGGCCAGCCCTGGAATTGTTCTTCCCTTCCATTGCGCAGGAGAGAATAAAGCTCAGGCGCTTACTTTGTTCGCGGCGATTCCAGCCTCAACTCCCTTGTGCATGGCTGCAATGAAAGCCGGTTCTTCCTTCAGCAAGGCGTCGGTTGCAGTGGCAAACTCGCTTTCCAGGCGAATCAACCCCTGGGAAGCAAGCTTCTGCGCCAATTCCAGCATTTTTTCACGGGAGAAATTTACATATTGGCAGTCATACGGATGCACCACGCTTACCGGCGCGCCCTTGCCAGTTTTGGCGCTAAGCCAGAAAACATGCCGCTTCAGCATCTCCAGAACGTCCTGCTCTGATTGCGTGGGGAATTGGATCTTCTTTGCGGCAAAGCTATAGAAGCGGCTGGTTACATGCACCGGCTGGAGCTTGCCGGATTTTACAAACGCAAGCTGCCCGTTATCGATCGTCTTGCGTATGGCATTTACCACTAAGCCTTCAGCCGCTTCCGGTTCCAGAGACCCCAGCGAATCTTTCATGGTCTGCGTCATGCCTACGGCCACTTCCACGTGTAAGCCATCATCATTGCCCAGCAAGTCGGCGCGGCCATGCAGCACATACCAATCAGAACCGCTGGTGGAAGCATGAAACGGCCATTTGAGTTCAGAGACGTGAATCGGCACGCCGGACAAAGTAACAAAATGCAGAGGTCGGTTACCCATGAGTGCTCTCAATGAATGAAAATGGTGAACATGAGATTTTAATACGAGAGATCGGTAACTTCAGAAAACAAAAGAGCACGCTGGATAGCCGCGTGCTTCTTCTCATACCGGGGATTGCTTTTGGCTACATCAGGAATTCTTTTGCCTGCCGCGAAATTGGATGCTGTCTCTCTTCCAGTTCGTTTTTGACATGGTTCAGGCCGTAGACCAGTTGCTCAAACTCCTGTGACATCTTGCGGAAGAGCGGCGCCACCTTGGCATATTCAAAATGCTCAAACTTGGAAACGATGTAATAGCTCTCTTTGCCCGCTTTCACAAAATCAATCAGCCCTTCAGTTCTTGCTTTGCGCAGGCGGTGGTGATTCAGCCCCTCAGGAAACATGCCGCTGAAGAACAGGGAATAATCGCCTATATGTTTACGCACCTGGCGCTCGCGATCAAAAGAAGGAGCGAGCCCATACACGGGGTCGGATTCCAGAAGCATCTCGCCAACATCGCATAGCGAACGCCCTTCAGCATTTTTTACTTTGTAGAGGGTTGTCGTATCGCAGAATTCAGCCAGCAGATTGGCGACATACGCATGCACTTCACTATTGTGCACGCCAACTTCTTCATAGTTGCGCTCAACTACCTCTTTGAAAAATCTCTGGAGCGGATTAGATTCAGAAATCACCTCTTACCCCTTTCTGCGCACGCCATCTACACCGGAAATACGCGTCACCGTACCGGTATAAACACAGCATATTGGGGAACGCCTGTTAAATTTGAGTGTAGTATCCGGAGTTTGGTTTTCCGCTGCAAGTAATTTGTGAGGCAACGCCGCACTTTGGCAGCAAGAGTGCCTGAGTGCTAAAACGGATGGGCAATGAACAAGCGGATTGATTTTTCCCAACTCACATTGATTGATGACATTAAGGGCGAGAGCGCCGAAGATACGCTCCTTCTCCGGGAAATGGCACAAGAAGCCAGCAGCTATCTGCTCTCTTTTGCATGGAACAAAGGTATCAAGGCCAACTGGCTGGGATGGGGCATCGGTGGGATCTGCGCTGTATTTTTGTTTGAGATTATTCCAGCTAGAGATGATGTTGACCGGCAGCTATGGGTCATTGTAGGGGATTTACCGCCTGCATACCTGGTGGTTGACGAAGCACCAACGCCGCTGTGTGCGTTGGGAATTTACCTCGAACTAATGCAGGAATGGATTGATGCTGTGCAGGCTGGAAGATCAACTCAGGACTGTATACCGGTAAACGTGCCAGCAACACATAAAAATGCAGCTTCTCTCAAACAACGGCTGGAGTTCATTCGTAGCAGGATACTGAGCTAGCTATCCGCCCAGCCCTTTCTTCACCTGCTCGCTCACCGTTTTGCCTTCCACGCGCGCGCCAGTGGCCTGGAGCTTTGCCATCACATTCTTCATCACCGTGCCCATGTCTTTCATGGTAGGCGAGCCCATCTCGGCGATGGTGGCTTTTACCACGTCCGCGATCTGCTCTTCCCCCATGGCCTTGGGCAGATAGTTTTCAATGATCTGGATTTCTGAAGCTTCCTTGTCGGCCAGTTCCTGCCGGCCGCCCTTGGTGAACTGCTCAATGGAGTCGCGACGTTG
>DASRCD010000110.1:0-12357 GCA_035653315.1 Candidatus Angelobacter sp. | reverse complement strand
CTTAATTCCAGTTTATATGCTTTCCACGCACGATGTGCCAGTGATGCTACAAAAAGCCCAAACACCAACAGCCCAACTACACCCGTATCATGCAAAACGCGCATTTCTGTATTGCCGATCCAACCTTGCTCCTCCCATTCGGCTCCAAAATCACGCCAGTCAAAGGCAAGTTGAAAACTCGCTGTCCCGCCGCCCAATATGGGGTGCTTCAATATTTCGTCAAAAGCTGTAATTGTCTGGACTGCACGAGTGAGCGTATTGGGATCAGCCGTGGGATCAGAAATTTCAACTGTGCTGAATCGTTCAGTATAGTGCTGCACAACCAGTGGAGCGATAAGAAGAAATGCGCCAAACGTTGCCCAGACAATTGAGCCTAATACCCGTTTATTGAGCATTTCACGCTTATGGCCTGCGTACAGGACAATAGCTGAAATAACCACGGCGGCGCCCAGCGCAGCGCGGGAAAGACTGATTGCCATTCCGACCAGGCCCAGGAACGTACACCCAATCAGGTACTTCTTCTCACGTGTAAACAGGTACATGACCAGCATCATGATGGCCAGCGCAGCGGAATATGCGCCCAAAATGTTGGCTTCAAATTGAAGCCCATAAGTCGCAGCTATATCCCCATATTGCCCAACTTCCACGCCAAACTGCGTGCCAAAAAATACATTACAGTAAAAACAGAAGATTGCATAAGCGCATGCCATCGCCCCAACAAGCAGAAGCATGCGGAACGCCCACTGGAACCGCTCCCGGTCCCCAATAAGAATGCGCAACAGAAAATACGGCACGATTGCCAGCACCTGCTGCATCGCCCACTTAAGTGTCAATGAAGGCGCAACGGATAGAAGCGAACTAAGTAAATTAAGGGCTATATAGCCCATTAAACAGTAATCCGGAAACATCCATTGCACGGGTTGTGAACGCTTTTTTAAAAGAAGCGGAATGGCAAAAATCATCAATCCGGAAATGATGTGTTCGGGCCTGGCTTTGGATCCCAGGATCTCTACATATAAGCGAGGAACCGCAGACGCTACCAATAAGAGAACAATGGCTGTTTTTGGGCTGGAGGAAAACCATGCAACGAAAGCCGGCACCACAATGGCGGTTGCCACCACCAGAGTGGTAATGCCCAATCCGTCAGGCCAAAAATAGAATGCCAGTGCTGTGACCAGGATTAAAAAAGGCGTCGGGCTGGGAATAGACGCAGTGGTTGGAGAACCAGTTTTCATTCAGGGTGAATATATTTTAAAACATACAATATTATCGAGAGTGATTATTGTTCCATGGCAATAAGCCGAGTACGGTTGACGTGATCTGGTTTGCCTGACTTAACTTCAAAAAACGCGCACACCCCAGAAATGTTGCCGTACTGGCCAACAGCAAAATACAAATCCCGGCCAATCGAACCATAGTCCCTGAAACGCCTAACAATGAATGCAGCTCGCGAATTAAGACCCAGTCCACCACGCCCATAATGGCGGTTGCAAGCACGGTGCGGACAAGAAATCCTAGAAAATCAAAATCCAGCTTTAACAAACGCCTCCTTGCCAGAACGATCATTAAAACTCCGACTACAAGATAAAAAGTGACTGCTCGCGCAGCGGCCAAACCATCCAGCCCAAAACGCCGTGAAAGCACGCCGGCAGCAATTGTGAAACACATAAGATTTACTATTTCAGTTAAAAGCGGGGTGACAGTATCTTCAATGGCAAAATAGCAACGCAGCAGGATGATCGCGACCGCGTTAGGAAGAATGCCGAGGCTGTAAATGGCCAAAATTCGAGAAGTACTAAAAGAATCCGAGGCCAGGAAATGGCCATGTTCATAAAGCAGTTGCGTAACAGGCAATGCATTCAATATGGTCCAAAGTGTTACCGGGAAGAACAGAAATACGACCAGACGAAACAGACGTGAAGCCTGATTGGCCAAGTCACCACGCTGCTCCCGTGCAGCCTCCCGCGCAAAACCCGGATATGCCACGATGGCCAGTGGCGCCGCCAAAAGATTGGAAGGCACTGTGAACAACCGGAGCGCATAAGAAAGTATGGATACAGACCCGGCGGAGATACGCGACGCTAAATTGCGTTCCACCACCACTGTCGCGTTTGCGGCTAGCAGATAAAGAAACAGTGGTACTCCGAGCCTTATCAATTTCCTGATTGCTGAATGACTGAAATTGAAATTTGGACGGTATCTTATACCGAGAGAAAATGCTGCTGGTATGAGTAAAAGTGCCTGTAGAACAAACCCAATTGCCGTAGCCAGTGTCACAACATAAACAGCCCTGTTTCCCTTTGCTACAAACGTGGCGATGATTACAGCAATACTGGAAAGAGCAGGTGCTGTTGCCGCCAGAGCAAACTTGTGAAATCCATTTAACAGGGCCGTAAGAATTCCGGCTAGAGCCAGAAACAAGACAGCCGGAAAAAGAAGACGGACGAGTTGAATCGTCATCTCTGCCGTAGAGGGACTAAACCCACGAAACAGCAAAGGCAGCCACAGTGGCGCAGCAAGCATGCCACACACAACAATTCCTAGAAATAAAAGCAGGATAAAACTGGTGATTACGCTGAATGTCTCTGACGCTCTGGAAAGATCGTGATCTCCATTCTCCTGCAATAAGATTGGAATGAAAATTGGGGAAAGGGTGCCTGAAATCAGAATTAAATAAATAATATTAGGAACAAAAATAGCCCCGAAATACGCGTCCATAGTGGTGGAAACACCGAATCGAGCCGCCAGCGAGGCTTCACGCAGGTACCCAAAACCTGCAACAATGAGGGTGAGAATGCCCACAATTCCGGCAGTACGGCCCTTGTGGATGTGCGGTGAAGAAGTTTTTGCAATTGTTATGAGTGATTCTGCCAAGAGACTCTTTCACGGTCATATGATGGACTGAACAATTTATGTCTTTTTCTCTGCCATAATCAACGTATTCGGCTTACCAAAATGTTTACCCAGCAAAATACGCCGCAAAAAATACATGGGTATATTTCGCCTGCCGATCATAGCCAACTTTCCGAGAAACTGCCGGGTGGTTTTAACATTAAATTCATTTACATCCAGCATTCTTTCCAGCAGCAATCTGGGATAAGGCCGTACATGCGTGGGATCGAGCCAGAAAACTTCGCCCATTACTGTAATATCTTCTGAATTAGGCGTTACCAATACAATAACCCCATTTGCCCGCAATGCACGATGGCAAAGCTCAAGGAAATGCATTGCATCTTCATAGCTCATATGTTCAATGACATGACTACAGAAGATTCCACCAAAAGAATCCGGGTTGTCAGCCAGATATTTTGCGGCATCAGTGTGACAAACTGTAAGTCCCTTTTTCTGGCATGCAATCACAGCCTCAGAGGAATGGTCAATGCCAACTGCCTGTATACCGGCTTTTATAAGCAATTCCAGAAATACGCCTCGGCCGCAACCAATATCAAGGACAACATCAGCATTCTTGAAAAACTTTACAAATGAGCCTTGTATACAACGAACTACATCTTCATCACCGCCGAATTCGTAAAGACTGATCTGCTTCATAAATTAAGGAAAGATTTCTTATATTCGCCTTTTTGAAAAATATGTACTCGTGCTGACTACGTACTCATACCGCAAGGAGCACTGCTCGTGAATTTAAAAACGACAATATGAGAATACCAAACCGATTAAAAGCTTTCTGAAGATTTGAGAAACGAGACTGCTGTTGCGGGCCTGTCAGCCTTATTAAAACACCTCGTTTCAAAAGCTAATTTGTAGAGAGAATCCTTCCCATTCATATCAAACATTCCTCTGAAAGGGGGTCATTTATCGCGTATTGATATTCTTAATTCAAGCTGGGGGCTGCAAATAAGAAATTTACACACACCGTTTTAGCAGGAATTTGTCTGGTCTGAATTTGCTTATCAAATCTAATCGAAGTTTCACGGGGGGTAATTTGCATTGATTAAAGGTTTAACAAAATCCTCGAATATTACAAAATGGTTTAACCGGCAATTCTGCAACAACCTCGAAAAAACATACTGATCAGGTTCAAATGCGTGAACCGTACCGCTTTTCCCAACTTTTCTTGCCATTTGCAGCGCGAAAGCACCATTGTTGGCGTCCAAGCACGTACCGGCATAAGAGCAAGCGCTTGACGGACATCGGCCCCACTCATAATAATTGAAATACAGTTCTCTTTGCACATCATCTCGAAGATCTAATTGATAACGAATGCCTTCACGATCCACTGTCTCTTCCCGCTGCATGGCCTCTGGGCGGAGCCGCTGGATAATAATTCCCTTTCCTTTAAATCAAGATTTCGGACAAGGTTGCAGCAGTTTCATACTTTTCACATAAACGAGCTGCCAGAGGATAAATAAAAAACTGAAATGCATGCATGGTTGGGTAGGATCTGATAGGCAGATTTCTCTCGAATACGAGAACAATTAAATTTTACATTACCAGGACCTCAATAATACGGTGCAGAGCTATCGGCAATTACATATCGCATGGGACAACTCCATGGCCAGGCGCAGCCGGACGGGAACCGGCGTCTACTCAGCCCAGCTTATTCGCGAGCTCTCGAATATACCTGAATTGCAGCTCGATGTCCTGAATGGCTGGACTGGGCTGCTGGGGAAAAGCGGGCTATTGGCCCAAGCCGGCAGGAGCATGGCTCATCTGCTGTGGTATCACCTCTATCTACCATTCCTGATTCGCAAGCGCCGCTTTGATATATTCCATGGTCCTGCCTTTACCGTGCCATTATCCTGTGCATGTCCCAGCATAGTCACAATCCATGACATGTCCTTCCGTCTGTTTCCACACTATTTTGAGCGACGCTGGCTTCACTACATAACCTCATTGATGCCGGCAATGCTCAAAACTGTTTCTGCAGTGATTACTGTTTCACAGCATTCCAAATCAGACTTGCTGAGTTTCTATAAAATTCCGAGTGAGAAAGTCCATGTAATTTACAACGGAATCAATCACTCCCAATTTCATTCTGGCGCAACTTTAAATGAAACGTGGGCAAAATCCATGGGACTGCGTGAAGGATATGTTTTAAGTATTGGAGAGATTTCCGAGAGAAAGAATATTCCTACACTTCTGCACGCCATCGCGGAGCTGCGTTCGAAAAACATTTGGAGAGAAAGACAGCTTGTCCTTGCAGGCCCTGAAACGCCAGGCATGACCGGAGTACGGGAAATTAAAGAAACTATTCAGCAGCTGGAAATGCAAAATATTGTAATTTTTACTGGCCGTGTACCCGATGAGCATGTAGCCGGCTTATATAAGCACGCTAGCCTTTTGGCCATGCCATCACTTTACGAGGGCTTTGGGCTGCCAGTGCTTGAGAGCATGGCTGTAGGTACGCCCGTAGTTGCAAGCAATGTTTCAAGTCTGCCGGAAATTGCCGGCGATGCGGCAATTCTGGTTCCGCCAACGGACCATCTTGCGCTGGCTGAAGCTATAAAACACATTCTTCAAAACCCGAAAACGGTTGAGCAGCTTAGAAATAGAGGGTTCGTTCGAGCTAAACAGTTTAACTGGGGCAATACTGCGGCACAGACCATGATGGTTTACCAGAGTATATCCGTCTGATCAGGTTATTATGCCGATTATGGCAATGCTTGCGGATGACTGGCTTCCGCGCACACATCAGCAACCTGCCGGGCAAATTGCTCCCAATTATATTTTGCAAGCACTAGTTCTCTGCCCTGAAGTGCGATTTTCTCCCGCAGCCCCGGCTGTGTCATTAACAATTCAATCTTTTGCGCCAGCATTTCCGGCTGGCGGGGTGGAAACAGGATTGCCGTCTCGCTGTCGGTAAGCACTTCATGGACTGCTGCGCCTTTAGAAACAAGGACAGGACAGCCGCACGCCATGGCTTCCAGCACAGCCAATCCCCATGTCTGATTTTCATTAGGAAATAAGAACGCATCGCAGGCGCAGTAAAAATCACGTACTTCATCATCTTCCACCTTGCCGGAGAAGACCACATGGTCCTGTACTCCCATGCTGGCAGCCAGTTCTTTCAACGAACGGAAATATTCCGGAAAGCTGCGATCTGAGCCGGCCAGCAGCAGCTTTACATTGAATCCGCGTGAAACCAGATGACCTGTGGCTGTAATGGCATCCTGTAACCGGCGATGCGGCATAAAAATCCCCAGCCACAGCAACACAAAATCCGTGGGTTTGAACCCAAAGCGATCACGTATTTTTTTCCGCTCGCCGCCGGGGTGGAAACGTTGAGGATCAGCGCCGCTGCGCACCACGCGCGTTCGCGCTTTGTAAATTGCCTTGAATTCACCTTCGGCCCAGTGAGAAAGAAAGAGAGTCAAATCCACCTTGCGGTTCTGAATGCGATCATAGAGATAGTACAGCCGATGGATGAAGGCAGAAATCATTCCAATTGACTGGCGCTGCATGGATCTTTCGTATAGGTTGGGGACGTCATTGCACATCCACACAACAGTTCCACCGAGCTTGCGTTTAAGCCATACTGATCCCCATTGGGCCGGCCAATGATGCGGGTTCCAGATTTCATGCTGTTGCGTGATCTTGCGAGCCATGTGTCGCATATCCAGATAGCCGCGCACAAAAAGCGGTCTGCGCAATCCTGGCCAAAAGCCGCGCCCTACATCAACCACGGAAATATCCTTGCAGACCTCTGGAAAACAATTGGCTCTGTCATACGCGCAGGTATAGACCACAACCTTATGCCCTTGCGCAGCCAGAGCGCGCGCCAGCGAGACACCTTGTCTCTCACCGCCACCCTCCCCCAATAATTCGTGCAATACCAGAGCAATATTCATAAGCCCAAAATATCAACCATAAAGAATTTCTTTTTCGGGTGGAGTTCCAGCAGTCTGAAATTTGAATCCCATCCATTGGCATGCGACAAGAAACAGGTAGGCAGGACTCAGCAAAAGATATCTTCGCCATAACCGGCGAGGCTCCATACACAAGCGGAACAGCCATTCCAGCCCACGGTCCTGCATCCATTTGGGTGCCTGGCGCAAGGTTCCCGCCAGAAATGGGAAGGCAGCCCCCACGGCAAGAACCGGCATATCCACCCGGTCACGAAATTCATAAGCCCAGACTTCCTGGCGGGGGCATCCAAGGCCAACAAAGACAATTTGTGCGCCGGATTCTCTAATTTTTTTCCCTACCTGGTCCGCCGCCGCGGCATTGATTCTGCCAAAAGTGGAAGGTGACGTACCGGCGATCAGCAGATCAGGGAATCTTTGCTTCAGTCTTTCGCAAAGTAGCTCCAATACGTCCTGAGTGCTGCCGTAAAAATATATGGGAAGTTTTTCCTGCACCGCGCGGGCCAGTACGGCAACCGTAAGATTAGGACCATAGACACGTTCGCGCAAACCAACCGAGTGCAGTTGGTTCAAAGCCCAGCGCACCGGCTGGCCATCCGCCACAACCAATTCCAGATGATTGATGCGATAAAGATGAGTGGGATCAAGGACACCTTCCATGATTCCATGCACAGCCATGGCTGAAACGGCAAAACGTTTCTTTTGGCAGGCGGCTTCAATGATCTTGTTCGTTGCCGTGGGAAGGTCAACAACGTCAACCAGAACGCCGACAATACTTTTTTTATTGGCCGCACTCATGCGTGGGCAAGACGGGAAGGCTCTCTCCAGCGTTCAACGTTATGGTCATGGATTTCACGCAAGATAGCATGAGAATCATACTTTAATTCGTAGCCAGGATAGTGCTTCTGGAACTTACGAATATCGCTGATCCACCAGATATGGTCGCCCATGCGGTTGGTGGGAATGTACTCCCAGTTCATTTTTCGGCCTGAAATTTCCTCGCACATGGCAATGGCTTCCAGCATGGAGCAATTTGAAAACCTGCTGCCCCCGATGTTGTAAACCTCGGCGGACCTTGGCGATTGGAAGAACATATCGAAGGCGCGAATCAGGTCAGAGCTGTGGAGGTTATCGCGCACCTGCTTGCCTTTATAACCAAAGATCTTATAACCGGTTCCCATGACGTTGCAGCGCATTAAATAGGCAAGGAATCCATGCAACTGCGCACCAGAATGGTTTGGCCCGGTCAGGCAGCCGGCACGGAAGCAAACGGTCTTAAGCCCAAAATACCGTCCATATTCCTGCACCATGGAGTCGGCGGCAACTTTTGCGGCCCCAAAGACGCTATGCATGGATTGGTCAATTGGCTGCTCTTCCGTGATCCCATGCTCGGCAAACTTGTGCGCCGGATCCAGTTCCCAGCGGGATTCTGCTTCCACCAAAGGCAAAAGGTTGGGCGAGTCCCCATAAACTTTATTGGTGGAGGTAAAGATAAAAGGAGCGTCCGGGCAGAATTGCCGGGTGGCCTCAAGCAAATTCAAAGTGCCGGTGGCGTTCACGGAAAAGTCTGTCAGTGGCTCGCGTGCTGCCCAGTCATGCGAAGGCTGCGCCGCAGTATGAATTACTAGCGAGATGTCGCGCCCGTAACGGCGGAAAAGATCGGGAATTGCCTGCTGGTCACGAATATCAATGCTGTGGTGCTGGTAATTGGGGATTGTTGCTTCCAGGTGCTTGCGCATCCATTCCGTGGAGGCTTCAGGGCCAAAGAAATATTTACGCATGTCATTGTCAATGCCAACAACGTGCAGGCCTTTCGCGGCAAAATAACGTACGGCTTCCGAACCAACTAATCCCGCAGACCCAGTAATGAGTGCAATGCTCACGCCCGCCTCTTGGACAACTGAAAAATAATTTTTGATACCAAAACGCGACAGGCACGTTGATCCGTGACGCCCATAGCTGCGACGCTACAGGGCATTCTCACTAGAGAAGCTGATTTCAGATGTGCCTGGTTGATGCAAGCTAGGTTGAGAATACCACGGAAAGAAGGTTTTCCATATTGCCAGACTTCCGGGCAAATCAAAGATAGCCACGCGGCAAAATTGGAGATTACCAATAAGGGACAATGGCCGCCGCAACTGGTGCGGCAGCCGTATAGATTAGAGCTTTTCGTGGAATTCGCAGGCCGAGCAGGAAATAAAAATACCGCCAGGAACGTTGCGCTCGCGGTCTTTTACCCGCTTTACGATGCGCGTGGGCTTGCCGCACTTGGGGCAATCCGTGCTCTTGGAAGTGTCCATTATCTTCTTGCGGTCCGCAGTTTTGGCGATCTTTGCCATGGTTCAATATTCTCCTGATGGATGGGTTTCCGCAGCCTATGGTCGCCGGCGGCAATGCGGTAGGTAGAAAAATCGGGGACAGCACGCCTTAAGCCATGGTCCCAGCCCCGCACTTATGATTTTACACTGAGACGGCGTTTTACGCCCAGATCACCTTGGTTTCAACAAAAATCAGCTTTACATGTAACCTGCCGCTCATATATCAATCAATACAGTTTGTAATACCCAATCCATGAGGAGAACATGAAGAAATTTATCCTGGTACTGCTCGCATCCGTGGCCATAAGCGCCTTTGCGGCCGACTCCACAGTAAAAGGCTACCTGGTTGACGTGGCCTGCTCAGATGAAGAAGGCCAGAAAGCGGGCTTTGGGGCCAAACACACCAAAGACTGCCTGCTGATGCCGGAATGCGTGAAAAGCGGTTATGCGGTCCTGACAGACGACAAGAAAGTCATTAAGTTTGACAAAGCCGGCAACGCTAAAGCCAAGCAGTTTATAGCCGGGCTGAAAAAAGATAAGGACATCAAGGTGAATGTAACTGGAACCGTGAACGGCGAAAGCATGGCCGTCAGCAAAATCGAATTGCAGTAATTCCAGCCCACAGGCAAGAAGGCCGCGCAGGTGCGCGGCCTTAATTTTTGGAATCATTTTTTTCTTTCTTCAGGTCTGTACTCGCGATATGTAAGTCCGCCTTACATTAAAATTTACTTAGTACGAAACGCGGGAAATGCGCTTTTCATTGCATAATCAGGCCTCATAAAGCAGATTATAGTCATTTCCTATCAATGTGATTTGAAATCACATCTTTTACCTATCGCACATACAACGTACAATTTGGTACTGAGTTACCGCTATCATTTTTAGGAGTGTCAATGGATAAGAAGCAGCACATGACGACAGACGCAGGGCGTCCTGTCGGCGACAACCAGAATTCTTTAACTGCGGGCGAGCGCGGCCCGATAGTTTTTGAAGATTTTTTGCTGTTTGAAAAAATGGCCCATTTTAATCGCGAACGCATTCCTGAGCGCGTGGTCCATGCCAAGGGCTCTGGCGCATACGGGCATTTTGTCTGCACCAATCCAGACATGCCAAAGTACACCACGGCAAAGCTTTTTTCGGCGACAGGAAAAAAGACACCGACCTTCCTGCGATTTTCTACAGTTGGAGGGGAGAAAGGATCAGCGGACACGGAACGCGATCCGCGCGGCTTTGCCCTGAAGTTTTATACCGAAGAGGGCAACTGGGACATGACCGGCAATAACACGCCGGTGTTCTTTATCCGCGACCCGCTGAAGTTCGGCGACTTTATCCATACACAGAAGCGCGACCCGCAGACCAACCTGAAGTCTCCCACGATGATGTGGGATTTCTGGTCGCTCTCGCCTGAATCGCTGCACCAGGTGACGATTCTTTTTTCTGATCGCGGCACACCGGATGGCTATCGCCACATGGATGGCTTCAGCAGCCACACCTTTAGCCTGATCAATGCCAAGAACGAACTTTTTTATGTGAAATGGCATTTCAAGACCAGGCAGGGCATCAAGAACTTTACCCGTGAAAGCGCCGATGCCATGCGTGGACAGGACCCGGATTACGCACAGCGCGACCTCTTCGACCATATTCAAAGAGGCGTGTTCCCTAAGTGGGGCGTGTATGTCCAGATCATGCCGGAAGCGGAAGCCGAGACATATCACATTAATCCCTTTGACCTGACAAAGGTCTGGCCACACGGCGATTATCCACTGATTGAGGTAGGCGAGCTGGTCCTGGACCGCAATCCAGAAAATTATTTTGCTGAAGTGGAGCAGGCGGCATTTGATCCCAAAAACATTGTGCCCGGCATGGGATACTCTCCCGACAAAATGCTACAGGCGCGCTTGATCTCCTACCCAGATGCGCACCGCTACCGCATTGGCGTGAACTATGATTCCTTGCCAGTGAATAAACCGCAATGTCCTTATCACACGTATCATCGTGATGGCGCCATGCGTTTTGACGGCAATTACGGCTCACAGCCCAACTATGAACCCAACAGCTTTGGCGGGCCCAAGGAAAATCCTGCTTACAAGGAGCGCCCACATCCTGTAAGTGGAACCATTGCCCGGCATAACCATCGCGTGGATGACGATTATTACACCCAGCCTGGAAACCTCTTCCGCCTGTTGAAGGCGGATGAGAAGCAGCGGCTTATCGGCAACATTGTTGCCAGCATGAGTTCCATTCCGCGCCGCATCCAGGAGCTGCAAATCCAGCACTTCTACAAAGCCGATCCGGATTATGGACGCGGCGTTGCGGAAGGACTTGGCTTGAAGATTGACAATATTATTGAGAAAACGCTGACAGCGGCAGGCCATTAAACAAATTCAGCCGCGATAGCCATGGAGGCGGTCGCGGCTGTTTTTAAGAGTTTCCCCTGAGAAGCATGGTACAACCAGCCACTGATCTTATTTTCTAAATTTTTTCTTTATTTCTTGATTTCCTGAAGCACTACATTACGCGTTTGCCCCAGAGCGCGTGTCAAAGACTGTTTAGGAATGGCCGTCACTAATGATTTCAGCAGCCAGCCAAGACCAGTGGGGATGTCGCGCGTGAGAGAGAGCGCCTCACACTGCATGTAAACGCCACCGTCTTTTTCCTCAAATCGCCAGTAGGTATTCAGCCGCCAGAGATAACCGTGACCGGAGCCGACGGGAAGCTCTTCACCATCCGGCTTATCAGGATCCTTGATCTCAGCAATGCGTGTGCTGATTGAGTTGGAATAAACACGCGTAGCATCCACCTGTCCCCAATGCACGTCATACGTGGTATTGAAGTCCACGGTAGTAAATTTCTTCTGGTGCAGACGAAGAAACATTTTGTAGTCGTCGCCATTATGGGAAAGAGTGCGCGAGGCAATCACATCCGGCTTGTATAGCTCAGCGCGGTGGTCATAATCCTTTACCACGGGAAGAAGCTTGGCCAGCGTCGCGCCAGGGATAAAGATAAGTCCTACCCAATGATGGACAATGCCGTCAGGAATGTTTGAGCTCACGCCGGGAGCATTGGTTTCCAGCTTTTCAATCAGGATTTCACCCTGCCTGAGCTGCTGATAGGCGTTGCGCCTGGCGTCTTCCGGGAGCTTATCGACATAAAGGAACGCGCCACCCGGCTTTAATTCACCGCTAAAACGGGCTTCCGTAGCGGACACATAACGG
>DASRCD010000109.1:0-4940 GCA_035653315.1 Candidatus Angelobacter sp. | reverse complement strand
CATCCGGGTGAAATCTGTTTCAACAGTTCCACGGCGCGGGCCAGTGCGCGCACAGTATTTTCCGGATCCTGGCCTTTTTCAAAACGCATGGAAGCATCTGTGCGCAGCTTGAGTCGCGCGGAAGATTTGCGCACGTGCGCCGCCGGAAAAGATGCGGCTTCCAGAACAATGCGCTTTGTAGTGGCGCGAATAGCCGTATCATTGCCGCCGATGATTCCGGCAATACCCACCGGCTTGTGGGCATCGGCAATCACAATCTCTTCTTCACTCAGCGCATACTTCTCACCATTTAAGGCAAGAATGGATTCGCCTTTGCGCGCGGCGCGCACAATAATGGTGTCGCCTAACAAGTCAGCGTCATAGGCGTGCATCGGCTGGCCCAGTTCGCACAAAATGTAATTGGTTACATCCACCAGATTGTTAATGGGATTCACACCCAGTGAGTGCAGGCGCACCTGCATCCAGAGCGGTGAAGGTGTAACTTTAACGTTTTCCACGCGCTGCCCGCTAAAGCGTGCACAGAGATTGCTGTCTTCAATGGTAATGGAAAGATCGCCGCTGGCCGCAACGGCAGGTAAGTCGTGGGCCCCATTCGCGCCCGCTTTTGGCGTGAATGGGTAAACATCGCTTACAGGGTCAACCACGCTCAGTCCGGTAATGGCGGCAACTTCACGCGCCATGCCCAAATGTCCCCAGAGATCAGGCCGGTTGGTAAGAGATTTGTTGTCTATCTCAATAATGGAATCAGGCTCTGAGTGCTCCGCTTCAGCCACAGCGGAAACGCTTGCTCCGGGAAAAGCGCCCGGATCATGCACGCCTTCGCATTCGGCGGTCTTCATGGTGATCTGCTGCGCAAGCCTGGTTACGTCCATTTGCAGGCCGGGGACAAGCTCGCGAAGCCAGTTGTAAGAAAATTTCATAAGTTTAGAACTGGTTCAGGAAACGCAGATCGCCGCTCTGCATCAGGCGGATATCGTCAATGGCATAGCGCATCATGGCCAGGCGCGTAAGGCCAAGGCCAAAAGCAAATCCGTTCCACTCTGCCGGATCAAGTCCGGAATTCCTGATCACATTCGGATGCACCAGGCCGCAGGGCAAAAGCTCAACCCATCCGCTTTGCTTGCAGACCGCGCATCCGCTGCCCCCGCAGATCAGGCATTGGATGTCCAGCTCAAAGCCGGGCTCCACAAAAGGGAAGTAGCCGGGGCGCAGGCGCACGGTAACTTTGCGGCCAAAAATCGAGCTCAGCAGCGTCTGCATGAAATACAGCAGGTTGCCCACGGAAACGTCGCGGTCCACCATCATGCCTTCCACCTGGTAAAAGGTGTGCTCGTGTGAAGCGTCCACTTCTTCATTGCGGAAGACGCGGCCCGGCGCAATCATGCGGATTGGCGCTCCATATTTTTGCAGCGCTCGCACCTGCACCGGCGAAGTATGCGTGCGCAGCAGGTGGCCGTCAGTCATCCAGAAAGTGTCCTGCATGTCGCGCGCCGGGTGGTCCGGTGGAATATTCAGCGCATCAAAGTTGTAAAAATCGCTCTCCACCTCGGGCCCATCGAGCACGCGGAAGCCCATGGAAATAAAAAGCTGCTCAATCTCGTCCTGCACCTGTGTAACCGGATGAATATGGCCTTTGCTGATGCCCTGCGGTGGGACCGTCAGGTCAATCCATTCAGCCTTAAAGCGCTGGTCTGATTCTGAAGATTGCAGTGAGACCTTGCGGTCTTCAATGGATTTCTCCAGCATGGCCTTGGATTCATTCAGTAGCTGGCCGGCCTTAGCGCGTTCTTCCGCCGCCATAGACCCAAAAGTTTTGCTGATGCCTGCCAATTCACCCTTGCGGCCCAGCACAGCAACGCGGACTTTCTCCAGATCGGCCAGCGTGGCGGCAGAGTTAATGTCGCCCAGGGCCGATTGGGTAAGGTCTTTAATGGTCTGTATCGGGTTCGTCAATGTGTATGCGCTCGCGTAAGCAGTACCTTAAAAATATAACATCTCGGGCGTTCCGTCCTTTGTCGACAACAGAAATCTCCATGGGCTGATTTCGTTCTTCTCCGCGTTTCTGCGTCTCCACGGTGAATCTTCTCTTTTGATCCTCATGCCACCTCGCGCGATGGCAGCGATTCCATAGCGCTTTAATCCGCCGGACCGGCAAAGAGAATCAGATTTCCGTCAGGGTCCTGTATGACAAAAGTTCTGGCGCCCCAGGGCTCCTTCTTCAATGTCTGATGAAAGCGCACTCCCGCAGCCTGGTAGCTCAAAAAGAGCTGCTTGATCTCATCGGCGCTGGCGACGGTAAGCGAAGCGGAGAGCAGGCCTTCGCGCTCGCGAATGTTCCCGGCGAATATGGGTTCGCCAACCACCCTCAAGTTCAGCCGCGCATGGTCGCGGGTGACCTGCCCGTAGAACGGCGGATCGCCATAGGCAAAGGCGACTGTGAAGCCAAGCTTATTGGCATAGAAATCGGAGGATGCTTTGATGTCGGCAACAAACAATTGTGCTTCGGTGGAATTGAGAATCGGGCGTCGTATTTTTTCGTAAGTGACCAAGATGGTTTCCTGACTATCACGCGTGAGCGTGAGTTTGCACTTTACAAATGCGCCGGAATTAACAAGCCCATTGCTATCTTCCGGATCGCTGTTTACCTCAATGCTCTTATAAATATCTGCTTCTATATGGACGGCTTCAACTGGGCACCAACGGGTATTAGCTCACTCGGCAATTTCTCTGCGATAAAAGCTCTGAAATCGGAGCTGGGTGATTCACTTGTTGGTCTTCTGCAAATGATATCTGTTCACGCACAGAGCTGCTTCGTTGCGTATAAGCGATCAATGCGGCAGCCATAAACAAACCAATCGCAAGCAGCTTCCGTTTCATGGATGGAATCCTTTGGTTGCCTTATAGTCTTCGTGTTCCTTTGTGCCCTTTTTGGTTTGCTTATTTTGTCGCCGAATTTAATCCCGGCGCTGGGTATTGCGGCAGCTTTTCCCGCGTACGGTTGGCACGCTGGATTTCCAGTTCGCCGAACAGGAGTGAAGGCGCAACAATCGAACTGGGCAGCGGCTCGGCGCGATTGTAAACATACGTGTCATTACCCGCTGCAACAATGTCACTGCGGAGCGCACGGGTATCAAGCTGTTTGAAAACCGCGCCGCGCACCAGTTCCATGTGGCCGTCATTCACATAAACGCGCCACAAAAGCCGCGGAGCAAGTTGAGGGCCTGTGGTTTCCACGTAATAACCATAAGGGCGGCCCTGGTCTTTGCACATTTGAATCAACTTTTTCTTGAGGTCCTCGAACGGCATGCCGTCAGAGACTTTAAAAATCAGGTTGGAAATCTGCGGACGCGGCGCTCCCACCAGCGGACTGCGCCCATGACCGTTGGAGTGCGGGAAGTCGCGGATCGGCTCGCGATTGAGCAGATAGTTCGTGAGTATGCCTTTATCAATGACCGTAATTTTCTGCGCTTCCACGCCTTCGTCGTCCACGTCATAGGACCCGGCCAGGGTTTGCTTATCGATTTCTTTGGCTTTGGGATCATCCACTACGGTGAACATTTCAGGCAGCACACGGCTTTTGTAATAGGAAGCAAATTCCCCATTGGTGCGCGCCGGGTTTCCAAGATCAGGGCGGATGCCAAGAATGTTGGGCACAATCAGCCGCTCAAACATGGATGTGGCTGCGTCCGCGCCGAAGAGCACCGGGCCGCGATAATCGTCTTCCACCAGCGGAGCTTTTTTGAGCGCGCTGAAGCTATTGATCAATTGCCGGGCTTCTTTTTCAATCTCGTCCGGCTTGGGCAGCTCATCCGGTTTTACCACCACCCAGCCATGGCTGCGTTCCACATCCATCCCGTCATCCGCCTGGTCAGATCCGGAGAAGATATAGGTGTAAATTGATTTTCCATTGCGGGTAACCGTGCCTTCAGTATTCACAAAATAGCGGTTCAGCACGCGGAAGGTGAGAAATGCGGTTGAAGTTTCCAGGCTGGAATCGCTGCGAAACATATCTGAGGTTGTGCGCAGCATCTTCTTCCATTGATCCAGGTCCACATCCAGCTTGGCCAGATCATGCACGGATTGCGCCGGCTTTTCCTGCGAGAAATCCGCCAGATCATTTTCTGTTTCCACATTTTTGAGCGCGGCCTGCTTTTCCGTGAGCCCGCCAAGCGCGGATTTATAAGCTTTGTCCGTGGCCAGCCAGAGCTGGCGGCGAAGCGCCATCTCATCATTTTCCATGGGCATCACTTCCACCGCGCCCTGGCCTTCTCCGAAATAGCTGTCCTGCTTGTAATCGCCAATGCGGACCACCACGCGAACTAAACGCCCGATATTGCGCTGGTCTGTGCGCAGCGCGCCAAGCGTGGCGTCAGCCGTGTAGTCCTGAATTTCGGTGACCTGATAGTCAATGTAATAAGGCCGCTGCAACTGGCCGAGCTGCAGTTTTTCCTGTGACCGTCTCAACTCGGCAAGCATGGCCTTGAGCACGGGATCACCATGATCATTGGTGGAAATGGAGGAATTCGCGGGAGCAGAATTATCGTTGGCCAGTGTGAATGTGGAACAAGCAAGCAAAAGGAGAGCTAAAGAAATAATGCGGCGCATTAGCGGGCCTCCTGCGTGGACGTTGCCTGCTTGTTGGCTACTTCTGATTTATCCAACCCCGGCGGCGGCAACACCGGAGGCCGCTCATGTCCCTGTGTGACTTTTTGCACTTCGATTTCAGAAAACAACATGGCCGGTGCGGCGGCTGCCACGGGCACAGAACCCGATTCTGCGCCGCATTCGCCGTTGAAGATTTCCATTTTCTGCCCGGTCATCACAATTCTATTGAGTGCATTGAGCGGCGTTCCAATAATATCCACGCCGCGCACCAGTTCGTCAGGCCGTCCATCGGGATAAACCTTCCACACCATCAGCGGCATGACTTGAAATGCTTG
>DASRCD010000108.1:0-3468 GCA_035653315.1 Candidatus Angelobacter sp. | reverse complement strand
TGGCAGAAGACCGCAAGCGTTTTGGCAAGCTGCTGGAAGAGCTCGACATCCCTCAACCGCCGGGTGCGATTGCCACCAGCGTGGAAGAAGCTGTCGCTGGCGCGCGCAAGGCTGGATACCCTGTGCTGGTGCGGCCTTCTTATGTTCTGGGCGGGCGCGCCATGGTGATTGCCTATGACGATGAGAGCGTAGTCCGCTATATGAAGGAAGCTGTTGAGTATTCGCAGGAACGCCCTGTGCTGGTCGATCATTTCCTGGAAGACGCGATTGAGGTGGATGTAGATGCGCTTTCCGACGGCGAAGACGTGGTCATCGGCGGCATTATGCAGCACATTGAAGAAGCTGGAATCCACTCCGGCGACTCTTCCTGCGTGTTGCCTTCCGTGGGCCTGCGCCAACCGGTGCTGGAGATGATTCGCGATTACACTTTCAAACTGGCCCGTGCGTTAAAAGTTGTGGGGCTGATGAACATTCAGTTCGCCATCCAGAATGAAAAAGTTTATGTGATTGAGGTGAACCCGCGCGCTTCCCGCACTGTGCCCTATGTTTCAAAAGCCACAGGCGTGCCGCTGGCCAAGATTGCCGCCCGCCTGATGACCGGCCGCAAGCTGCGCGAATTTTTGCCAACCAATGTTGAACAGAAAACAGATCTCGCTACGGGCGCCGGATATTTTGTAAAGTCGCCGGTCTTTCCCTGGAACAAATTCCCTGGCGTGGATACGGTGCTTGGCCCGGAGATGAAGTCCACCGGTGAAGTCATGGGTTCTGCGGACACTTTTGGCGAGGCTTTTGCCAAGGCTCAGCTCTCCGCCGGACAGGCATTGCCAACCAAAGGCACGGTTTTCATCAGCGTAACAGACCGCTACAAGCAGGAATCGGTTGAACTGGCAAAGCGGTTCGTGGAGATGGGCTTCAGCCTTGTGGCCACGCATGGCACAGCCGATCGCCTGGAAAAAGCCGGGCTCAGCGTTGAGCGCGTTTACAAGGTAAAAGAAGGCCGCCCCAATGTTGTGGACTTAATCAAAGGTGACCGGGTACAGCTTGTGGTGAACACGCCGCATGGGGCCGAGCCATGGTTTGATGAGAAGGCCATACGCCGCGCCGCTGTTACCACGCGTGTTCCAACCATTACCACGCTGGCCGCGGCCTGGGCTGCGGCTGACGGCATTGCGGCGCTGCAAAGCAATGAAGTAAACGTTAGATCATTGCAGCAGTGGCATAGTGAGAGCGCGCAGCATTCAGCCATCAGCAGTCAGTAGTTATCTGCCAAATTGAGGCTTGCGTTGCTGGCTCGATATAAAAATCACGCCAGACTCTTTACATCCCTTAACACAACAACTATTGCAGAACAAACCAGAGTAGAAGTAGCATATCCATCTGCGTTGTTGGGTGCCTAAAAAACCAGATAGTTTGGAGCACCGGAAATGCTTACTTTTCGCAAGCTGTCATTTCTTTTTCTTCTAGCCATCTTAACCACCTCTGGTTTTAGCCAGAGCAAGCTAGCGGTTGCGCCTGTTCCTTCTGATCCATTTGAGCTTGTTACCGGGGCCACGCATGTCCCTTCCACGCCGCAGGAACGGACAGAGATACTGGAGTTGCTGGAGCATGCCCGCCAGAACGGTGATCTTCAGGCAGCGGGCAGCGCGCCATTCTCTATAAAAGTAAGCTTCAACGCCGCTGGCAACGTGCATCTTACCGGCGCGGGAAATATGGAAGAAACCTGGTTCGGCCCTTATAGTTTCCGCTGGAGTGCCTCGCTGGGGAATTTCTCCATGACACGCATTGCCGCTCGCGGCCGCCTGTTTGATGACAGGCCGGTTGAGTCCATTCCCATGCGCGTGCACATGCTGCGCGGGGCCATTTTCTGGCCCATCAACTTTGATCAGGCGCATGCGTTGATCAGGACCGCCACGGCAAATTGGAAAGGCAAAGACTTGACTTGCATTCTGACGTCGGGCGGAATGTCAGACCCAACGGCAACCCCAGGCCGCCGTTGGGTGGAGCGGGAATTCTGCGTTGAAACCAGGACTGGACTGCTGCAAATTCTCTCTGACGCTCCCGGCATTTACACCCTGTATGACTATGATGACGCGCTCAAGTTTCATGGCCGCGTGCTGCCCCGGCAGGTATCTATTGTGGAGGGAAGCAAGACTGTATTGACCGCGCGTCTGGAAAGTATTACGGATGCGATTGGCTTTGCTGATTCATTCGTGCCCAGTGAGGACATGAAGAACACGCGTCCCGGCCCTCTTCTTGGGGGTGCCATCCGGTTCCCACATGTAATAAGGGTTGCTCCCGGCGCAGCTATTGTGCAACCGGTAATGGTCCATGCCATTGTTGACCACAACGGCAAAGTCAAAGAAGCTGAAGTGCTGGACGATTCGGGAGCAGCACTCAATCAATCCGCACTCGACCTTGTAAAAAACGGCACCTATAGGGTCCAGAACCCGAAGGAGGTAAATCGGCAGAGAGAAGCTTTTATTAATGTGCAGTTTATTTCCGAGTAGCCCGAAATTCAGTTATGAATTTTTTCGCATGATTGCCCGGATCGGTTCATTATCGGCATAAACCTGCCACAAAGCGATCTTGCCATTTTTCACCACGGCACGCCATGCGGCGGGGGTCTTCCAGAAATTTTCTTTGATGAGCATGCCGTCTTTAGAGAATGTTCCTTGCGCTGAGCCGAAGACTGCCACGGTATTTCCACTGGCAAAGATTTCTGAATGCGAGATGGAATAATCGGGCACCATCTTGAAGTAGCCTTCCCACGCTGCCCTCAATTTTGCCGTGCCCTCCAGCCGATTACCTAGTGAGTCCACAAATGCAGCATCAGCGGCCATGAACGCGCAAATTGTTTCAGGGTTGCGTGCATTGATCAGTTCTTCAAACTTCAAGACTGTCTGGATGGGATCTACATCGGCCATAAAATCCTTTCTCTTCCAAAATGCCGTGCTGCGGTCTGGAAGTTGCGTCTAGAATCAGAGCGGCTGAATTAAAATCCATTCATCTGAATTCGGGAGATCATGATGCATCGTCGAGCAATCATCTTATATGCACTTTTGCTTTGTTTCTCCGTCCTTGCTGTATCGCAGGAGAAACCCGGCAGGCCTCTTCGCCCTGTCCATACTTTTTCCATTGTTGCCTTTGATCCTGCCACTGGAGAAATGGGCGTGGCGGTGCAATCCCACTGGTTTGCTGTAGGCGGTGAAGTTCCCTGGGCTGAAGCGGGCGTAGGCGCGGTGGCGACGCAGTCATTCATTGATCCCAGTTATGGGCCGCTGGGTCTGAACCTGATGCGTGCAGGCAAAAGTGCGCCAGATGCGTTGCATGGCCTGCTGATTGCCGATGATGCCTGCAACGTTCGCCAGGTAGCGATGGTGGATACGCAGGGACGCGTTGCGACCTTTACTGGCGCAAAAGATATTCAGCCCGCAGGAGGAATTGCAGGATCAGCCAGCGGAAGTCCTG
>DASRCD010000107.1:0-5497 GCA_035653315.1 Candidatus Angelobacter sp. | reverse complement strand
TCATTCAGATATGCCATTCCGCGCGGAGCGCCTGAAACTATTCTTGCCTGACGTTCTGTAACACGCAGTCGAAGGACCCCGAGAATATCCGCCTCCATCCAGAGCAGATGATTTTGGATTGATTTTTGTTTGAATGATTCGTGCGGTTTCGCGTTCATTCGCGACTAACAAATCTATCCAGTCCACACGCTCATCCCCAAACGAAGCACACATCACACGACCGCCACCGCTGCCGCCTTAAGAAGTTTTCTCATAGAATGGCAGCGTGCAAAATGCTAAACCAGATACGGGAAGTGCTTTGCAAGCTGGGCTTTCTGCCTCAATCCTTTCCGCCTGGCGCACCAATAGCCGCGTGACCATGCAGCTAATCGCGAGCCTGCCTGCTACGCTTCTGGATACGCCTGTTCCCAACGTTCCGCGACGCACGGTCCGCACGATTGCGGCGCATCTCCACAACAGCCGGTGTTCCTGGCTGAAGACGCTGGGCAGCGAGCACGGCATTGCAGTGCCGGAGCGCGTGGACCGTTCTCGCGTCACGGCACGGCAACTGGTTGCGGCCTTAAAACGGAGCAGTGCAGGAATGGAAGCACTGCTTAAGTTGGGGCTCTCACAAGGCAGCGTGCCGCCGTCAAAAAGATATGTATGGCGTAATCTATCTCTCGATGTGGGCCACGTGCTGACTTATTTTGTGGCGCATGAGGCGCACCATCGCGGACAGATTGTCATGATTGCTCGCCAGACCGGACATCCATTGCCCGCCAGGATCGTCGGTGGGCTGTGGTGGTGGAAAGCAGATCAATAGCTTATTAAAGCGGTAATAGTTGAAGACTGTACGTCCTATTCTGGAAACTTTTTCATCACATAGATCGCAAATGGCGCGAACGAATCCTAATTAATTTGCGTGCTTTCGCATCCATTCGCCGCTAAAACAAGGTTCTCGTTACAATAGGGTTCCTCGCATATGCTCGGGATTGAAACAAGAAGAAATGAGATTCCTCCTCTCTGCCGGTGAAGCTTCGGGTGACACATACGGCGCGCAGCTGATGGATGCGCTGCACCAGCTTGCTATCGCACCGGGGCAGGCAAACCGCGGCGTGGCTTCGGTGCAAACCTCAGGCGCTAATGCGGAACCAACCTTCTTCGGCATGGGTGGAGAAAAGATGCGCGCTGCCGGATGCGAACTGCTGGTCCATGCCAATGAAGTCGCGGTGGTGGGATTAGTTGAGGTGTTGACGCACCTGCCGGATATTCGCAGGCGCTTCAAGCATCTGGTGGCTGAGGCGGCCAGGCGCAAGCCGGATGCTGCAGTGCTGATCGATTTTCCTGATTTCAATCTGCGGCTGGCGCGCGAACTGCACAAGCTTGGCATTCCGGTCTTCTATTTTGTCAGTCCGCAGATATGGGCTTGGCGTACCGGGCGGGTAAAGCAGATACAGAAATATGTTCGCAAAATGATTGTGATCTTTCCCTTTGAGCAGGAGTTTTACCGGCGGCACGGAGTAGAGGTGAGCTATGTGGGGCATCCGCTGGCATATGCGCCCGCGCCCCAGGTCACGCGGGAGGAATTTGCTGTCAGGCATGGACTTAACCCGCGGAAGCAGTGGATAGCGTTGCTGCCCGGAAGCCGCCGAAAAGAAGTCCATTTAAATTTGCCGGTGATGCTGGAAGCGGCACAGCTTTTGCGACGTGAAAATGATTATGAGTTCATTCTGCCGGTGGCGTCCACGCTGAAACAGGAGTGGTTGCAAGAGCAAATAGAGCAGACGCAGGGACTAAAGCCCCAATCTGGGAGTGACTTGAATGCGGCCCTGAAGGGCCCGTCTTCCACCGGAACCCTTGAAGCTCACTCGCGTATGAGCAGCAGTGACAGCTCGACGGCCGGCAACTCCATTACCAGCGTGAGGAATATGCGGTCCGCGATTCATCTTACTGACAATGCGCGCGCCACGCTGATGCATGCGCGCGCTGCGGTTGTGGCAAGCGGCACGGCCACGGTGGAAACCGCGCTTTCCGGCACGCCGTTTGTGGTGGTTTACCGGTTGGCGTCGCTTACCTGGATTCTTGGACGAAGGCTGGTCAAGCTGGACACCTTCGCTATGCCCAACCTGATTGCCGGAAAGAAGATTGTGACGGAGCTGATCCAGAAGGATTTTACTGCGGCAAATGTGGTGCGGGAGCTGAATGCGATCATCCCTGACGGCCCAGCGCGGGCGCAGATGCTTTCTGCACTGAAGATGGTGCAGAATAAGCTGCGCGATAATGCGGGTGAATCCCCGGCGCTGCAGGCCGCTCGGGAAATTGTGCAGGGGATAAATCTCTAAGATTCAATTTCTTACAAGGTATTCTCGCGCAGGCCAATATCCCCTCTTCCTATATAGCAATGCGAATGATTCATGGGTTTGACGCAATCATATCTAAAGCTCCAAATCTCGTTCAAGCAACCATCCCGGAGGCTTATGTATCCTTCTGAGTGGTATAAAAGCAGCTTTTTTGGGAGAATTTACATCTAACCCAATACCATTCAGCTACTTTGGAGAAATTCATGCAAATCGCACGACGACCCTTGCGACGTGCCTTTCTGTGCATTGGCCTGATCGCGTCCTTGTTTCTGCCCGCCATGGCGGCTGACAGGTCACGGGTCAAGGCCGATGACTATGTAATTGACGCGGAAATCACCCCTAAAACCCATCGTCTAACCGCGCGCGCCAAAGTCAAGTTCACGGCCATGGAAGACATTAATTTCGCCAGTTTTGAGCTGAATAACGGCCTGCGCGTAACCAAGGTGACGGACGAAAAAGGCAAGCCGCTGACATCAGAGCGCATTACGCAGGACAACGCCGTGCGCGTGAGCTTTCCGGCGACGATCAGCAAAGGCACCACCAGCACTCTTACTTTTGATTATGAAGGCGCACTGGCCAATGCCGATGACAGTCCCGTTGATGGACTGAAGCTGGCTTATATCGGTGAAGACGCGATTTACCTGCTTTATCCCGGCCGCTGGTTCCCCGTCACAAATTTTGGCATTGACCGTTTTACCTCGACTATTAACGTAACTGCTCCCACAGGCATCACCGTGGTAGGCAGCGGTAGCACCGGTCCAGCCAAAGCTGCAGCCGCAGGCAAGTCCACAACTAGCTTTAGTTGGCAAAAGCCCAGCTTTCCCGGCACGATTGTGGCCGGCAATTTTCAGGAAGCCGCGTATGGCGGCATAAAAGTTTATTTCGGCAACAGCACCAAACAGCTTGCGGCAGCCTATGCGGATACCGCCAACAAAGAGCTGGAATACTTCACATCTCTCTATGGGCCGGCCCCGGCGGGCGGCAATTTGAGCCTGGTGGAACTGCCGGATGACACTGTGCCGCAGTGGTGGGCGCCGGAAATGGCGATCCTGGCCACGCGCAACGTTACAGAAAAAGTGAATTACCGCCTGTTGGCGGATTCCATTGCGCACCAATGGTGGGGCGGCACGGTGAGTCCGGCCAGCAAGGATGATTGGTGGCTGATGGATGGTGGCGCGCGCGATTCTGAAATGCGCTATGTGCAGAACACAGCGGGCGAGCAGGCCTTTGAAGATGCATCGCGAGACATGGCCGTGGGCGCTCTGGCCTATGACACAACACCGCTGGGGAGCATCGGCAAACTCGATACGTTCTCTCCGCAGTTCCAGGCGCTGGTTACAGACAAAGGCGGCATGATCTTTCACATGCTGCGCTGGGTAGTTGGCGACGCTGCCTTTGACAAGACCATGAAAGATTTTATGACGCAGTATGCCGGCAAATCAGTCACTGTCGGCGATTTTGAAGCCGTGGCCGAAAAAGACCATGGCGACAAGCTTACCTCTTTCTTTGCTCAATGGGTGGATGGCACAGGCGCGCCGGAATTCAAGATGAAGTACACCGTCTATCGCGTGAAGAAAGGCTTCCGCGTGGTGGGCGAAATTACCCAGGACCTTGACTTGTTCCGCATGCCGCTGGAAGTAAAGATTGATACTGATGGCCAGACTGAAATGAAGCGGATTGAGGTAGTGGGCACGGATTCCGCGTTTTCGATTGAAACTTTCGGTAAGCCTCGACGCTTAGTGCTTGATCCGAATAACTGGGTGCTCAAAAACTCCGGCGACCTGAAGCTGCGCGTAGCCATCCGGCGTGGACAGGAGCTTACGGCGCAAGGCAATTTGTCTGAAGCGCTCACCGAACTGAACAAGGCGCTTGACGTGAACAAAAACAGCTCGCTGGCGCATTACCGCATTGCGGATATTTTCTTTACCCAGCGCAATTATCAATCAGCGGCGAATGAATTCCGTGAAGCGCTCAATGGCGATGGCGACCCGCATTGGACTGAAGTCTGGAGCCACATTATGCTGGGCAAAATCTTTGACACCACCGGCCAGCGTGAGCGTGCGGTGAATGAATACCGGCAGGCCATCCAAACAGGCGATCCTACGCAGGGGGCGTTGGATGAAGCCCGTAAATATCTGGAAAAGCCCTACGAGCGCGAAAGACGGCCAAGCGGAAACTAAGAAACATCTTTCGCAAGGACGCAAAGTTCGCGAAGAGGAAACAGTAGTCGGTGAAGGCTGGCTTAGTTAAGAGGATGTTAGGCCATCTCGCGTGCTAATGCTGTCGCGGCCTGCGTGGCCACTCCTCGTCTGGATGTTGCGTTCAAATAATTTTGAGCATACAGAGTGATTCCCCGGGAGAGTGATACCAACGTGAGCGCAAAGAAGAAGCCGAAAACCACATGCGCAGTGACCAGCATTCCGTAAGTTAGGCTTACCAGAGTGCCAAAGAGAAACTGGCCTCGGCGTGTGCACGGAGTGGTGGCGGGGTCCGTTACCATGTAAAAGGTAAACAACACAAATGCTACTCCTGTCATGGGTAGCAGCGTGGCGCCGAGCGGAACATTGAATGCCAGATGTCGAAGCAGGCCCTGCACCACAAACCCTCCGACCCATCCAAAGATGACGCAGATTCGTTTGGTGAACTTCACATTAAGAAAACTGCCGCTCATCACAATAATGGCAGGCAGAATCCAACTTCCCCAACCATGGATGTTTTCAGTGAAATGATATGGGGGCGCAATGCCTACCCACGGGAAGAGCAATAGCGTAACCGTAATGCCGAAATTGGATGGATTTAAGAAATGCCGTTGGCCGTTTTGCACCACTACCCGCAACAGCGCTTTGGAGCAGATGGCTGCTGCCGAAGCAAATGCAATTGGCATCAGGCGAGAATTGGAATAGAGCAGCATGGCGCAGGCAATGCCGGTAATATGCGCCGACAAGAGAAAGTCCACTTTGTTTTGCCACCCGCCAGAAAATTTTGGCTTGCGAGCGTGAACATAACAATCCACAAGTTCAAGCCATATTTCGCAGGCATAAGCGGTAAACATGCCCACCAATGGCTGGATCCATGCTTGCTCAAAGCCAAAGACGGTATGGCCCAGGATGTTGAAGACGCTGATGGCAATGGCAAACCGGCGTAATCCTCCCAGCCGA
>DASRCD010000106.1:0-3306 GCA_035653315.1 Candidatus Angelobacter sp. | reverse complement strand
CGCGCTACCCCATTTATTTTCAGCCCGAAGCGAAAATTTCGCGGAGGGGAAATGGCGCGACGCAAACAACAGTTCATCAAGGGAGTACGGGGCAAGATTATTGATCGCATTGTTATCGAAAACAACAATAACGATTACACAGAGATTGATCTGCGGTTCAAGGATGGCACAAGCCTCGGCATCCAAATAGGTTCCCATCTGGTGGTAGAAGGTGTAGACCTGCTCGGTTGGAAAGCAGGAAACAGTCACGTCATCAAGAAGCTGGCATGATGGAGACACTATTTCCGCTCGGACAAATACTCGCTACGCCCGGTGTCCTGGCCGCGTTAGAAGAAGCCGGGTCGAACCCATTGATTTGGATATTCCGCCATGCGGCGGGTGATTGGGGAACCCTGAGCGCCGACGATATGAAGGCGAATTCTCAAGCGTTGAAGGACGGCAGTAGGATTTTATCTGCTTATCTCCTAAGTACCGGAGTAAAGATATGGGTGATAACGGAAGCTGAGGATGAAAATGGAAATAGAGTGAGTACGACGCTACTCAGAGCGGATGAATATTAACAGCCGCTAATACCGTAGTCCCGCAAACGCGAACCAAACCCTTTAAGGTTCTCAATCGCAGTTTCATTAATTGGAAACTCATCCCATTCACCGCTGTCCATAATGCGTTTTCCCAGTTCAGTAGCTTCGCTGCGACTGAAGGTGAATGTGCGCCCTACCTGATTATTATCCGCTGTAGCGACAAATCGCACCGTGATGAGTGGTCCATCACACCGGAAATGGACGTTGATTGCATTATTGAGGATAAAGGTGCTCTCGCTCACGCTCGTTGTCCCTTGTTAACCCCTATGCGGTCGATACGACTCTTAACAAAAATCTTGTTACCAAAACTTCCGACAACAGAGAACTGCTTGCCGAAAGCAGTAATTTCTTCTCCGGCTTTGGGAAACTTACCTTCTGACCTGACGCGCCAAGCCAGGGTATTTGTGGCAACGCCTAACTCTGCAGCTTCAAGGAGCAAAAGGTCAACAATGTAAAGGAAGTTCTTGTCCTGACCCTCAAGATGCATCTTTTCCAATTCTTCTGGTGACGTAGTCATAGGTTTCATTTTACAACTGCGTCTCCAACCTTGACCATACCTGCTGCACTAGCGTTATCGCGTCCTAAGAATGGCGAAAGTCTATGGCGCGAGTGGGTTACAATCCAGAGATGAACAAGCAGAATTTACCACTCAAAAGTCAGGCCCGGACTGAGGGAGGCAGTTTCCGTTTTCGAGTAAAGGAATTTGGAGACGGCACCCCGTTTATTACCGCTGAGCCACAACATATCACTACAACCTTGGTCGGGAACGAGGCGTTCATGTCCTTTGAATTAAACCGTGGCACCACCCTCGCTGAGGCTGAACGAATTGCGGAATATCTCAACAACCATATCAGTATGGTAACGTACACAATTTTCGGTGATCATCCTATGTTCAGGGCGGTTCCTCCGAATGGTAAGTCTTAATTTTTGGATAGAAAAAAGTAGAGATATACACAGCCGATTTTGCGCTAGACTCGCGTTGAGAGGAGGCATTTCAAAAATGTTGCGCCCGATTCAGACAACTCACGAGTGGGTTCTCAGCTTGTTGGCTGGCAACGCTAGGGGAGTCGCCAAGGGGACCGTCACACAGGCACAGCTCCAGGGCACGAAACGGCTGGCATTACGCTGGGGAGTTGATGCAACCACAGTGGAAATGACTCTTGCCACAAAGGAGCTTCCCAAACGAGCGGGAGAGGTGTGAAAAATGAAACGGCAAACCAAGGCTTCAGCACCGCGCCAAAACGGTGAGATATACGACATGTACGATTTGCGGCTCACCCTCTTGGATTTGAACAAACAGGGATATGCGTTAGAAATTGCCGACGGTGGAAACCGGCTTCACGTTACCTGCCAGAAGACTCACAATCGTTTCGTGATCAAACCTTTGGGACATAGCGATTGGCCGGAGTCTATTTGAGTTACAAAGACTTGTCTTTGAGGAAATCCCAAATTTCCTCTAATAATCCTTCTCTGGAGTTGTAATCGGAATGACGGTGATGCTCCAGAAACTTACTGTCCACCTGCAAATTATGCTCTGGGTGTGCATTGAAATGGTACGGAAGAAGTTCTGACCAATCACGGTTGGAATCTAGCTCGCGCTCCGAACCCGCCCACACACGTACCGGCAACCTTCGTGAACTTTTTGGAAATCCGCCATGTAGAGCGGGCTGATCCCTTGACGGGGAATGAAGTCCCAGGGCAGCAATATATTCCGGCTTCATGCGCCCTAAGCGTAAAGCCTGCGCTGCTCCCCTTGAGTGCCCGACTGCGTAAATTCGGGATCTATCAATCGGCAGTGTGTTGATCGCTGTAGTTAATCGGGCCTCCAAGGCGGCATAGTCAGCGGGGTGAGTCCACTCGTGGTTTTGACTGGTTGGTGCGAACAGCGCAATATGTTCCCTGGCCGCAAGAGATTGCCAAATCTCCACTTGAGAACCGCCATTCCAGCCAGCCCCATGCAGAAGTACCAGCAGCGGAAATTTCCCCGATGCTCCCTGCGGGACATACATTTCCTGTTGTGGTTCATCCTCATCACGGCTGGCCAGCATTTTCTTTTTGAGTTCTTCGTCTTGTTGATGCAAGAGCTTAGCCTGCTCCGCTGCTTGCTCATACTCCTTGGTGGCGTTCTTGCGGGCTTCTTCGTTAAAGAGGAGCGGGTACAGCGCCTGTAATCGCTTCCAGATTATGTATTGTTGTTTCCTGATTTGATTTCGGGTCAATGTGGTTCTCATTTGCCTGTTCAACAGGAACATTTATTCTACTTTGTCGGTTGTCACATTAACATCAACACCAAGCCAGAATGGCGCGCAACGGGAGAGAGTTCCTTCCTCTGCTCCCGTTAGGCGTCTCATGAGGCTACCTCTCATCGATGAAGACTTGCGATTCCGGCACTCCACTAATGTGGCTGTACCAGCGCAACCGTCTGCGGCTTGTTATTGTTGGGTTGTTTTGCTTTAGCAAGTTCTGCCCGCAAATTGCTATTCTCACTTTTCGCTTTGGCCAGTTCTACCCGAGCGTTAGAAAGCTCAGCCTGCAAGTTTGTGATCGTGCGCTCGTAGCTCTGAACCTTTTGGGCGAGCTGCGCTTTCAGTTCAGCGACACGGGCAGAGGTTTTCTTATCCATTTCCACCACAGCTAGTTGGAAGTCATGATAGGCGTTTAGCAGTTGTTGCGCGTCTTTGCGCTCCGCCGCAAAACTTTTCTTATCAAACTCAAGCTGCTGTTT
>DASRCD010000105.1:0-2804 GCA_035653315.1 Candidatus Angelobacter sp. | reverse complement strand
CATCTATCACTAAGGAAACCCAGTCCGTCGGCGCGTCATATCTTACGAATTGAAGTGCTAAATTATTAAGGGCATTGAGGGCAGGAAGAAATTCGTGTTGAAAGAAATCTGTTATTTCTTTGTTCCACTCTTCAATATTGGCTGGCAGCCCGGGCCCTGCAATTTGAAATGCCTGCCATGATTCAATCAATACGCCACGAGCCGTTTCTAACAAGATCTTAATACGTATGATGTCTTTGGTAGCCACTAACTCATCGCTGGATTGCAGCCCACGGTTCAGACGCACCAGCCATTCTCGATGAGGTATAGATGCTGCCTTTTCAATTGTCGGCAATATACTTTGTGGAGACAAAAGGAGCTTATCTATGCCTTGAAAGTTATTAGCAATTAAAGCTGCCACATTTTCGTAGGCAAATCCGATGCTTTCCGGATCTTTCGCTCCCTCTGTAAGTACTGGTAGCTTTTCACCGAAACTAAAGAATGCTACATAGGGAATTTTGGTTCGCTCCATGATCTGAAGAGGAATAACATCCTTTGGTAGCCAATCCAGATAGAACTCCCTCAACTCATCGGCGGAGCGCTTCAGCCAAGTTTGAGATTCGTTATATTCGGTTCTACCGTCAAACCTTGACAAGAGGGGAAAAACCAAAAGCTGAGTTCGATCATATGCGAGAGCTTGGCGAGCCAATTGTGCCTTGCGAACCACATCCTTTGTACCCTCAAGGTTTTGGTTGTTGGGGCTAAATACTGGTACAAGAATATCTGGCATCTGAACAGTGCAAATACCTCCAGAGTCGGTAATGCCGGTGCGGCTGTCTATCAGCACTGCTTCAAATTCTGAGACCCATTCATTGCGAAGGGATTCTAAAACTTCTCCTCCATTCTGTTCACGAAAGAAACGATTCCAGTCAAACTCTAATACACGCCTATCATAATCATCTTTTTCTCTGCCGGCAGACATCATCGTCAATGTTGTGGAATTATCGATCGAAATAGTTGAAGTATATTCATTCCAGCGGGGTACTTTACGAACCTTACTCACCTCAATGAGGAGATCAAGAAGACCGCCATTTGATTGTTCCGTGTTAAATTGGGAAAAATATTTATGTAAACCGGGAGCTTCTAAGTCCCAATCGACCATCAACACTCGAATGCCACGGCGAGCCAAAAGGATAGCAATATTTGCTAAGGCCATAGTTCGGCCCACGCCGCCTTTGTACGAATAAAATGTGATGATTGGGCGCATCGATTTATCCTAGGCTTGGTGGAACGGTCTGCTTAGTTTCCACTTCTGCAAATTCTCTCATAAATTCTTCTATTGCAATCGTTGTCCAAGAATCATTATGCGGAGGAGCGGATCGTATGGCCGCAGCAATCTGCGGTGTCCACTCGCGGATTTTCTCTGCAAGGCGTTCCTCTGTTACGCTGCCTTTTGCAACCCATGGGTTTGTATATAACTGAAGCTGTGCCGCTTGTATTGCCTGGGCACGCTTCGGGAATTGATGGCCATGTATGTGGGCTGGGACAATCAATCCAGCAGGTTGTTTTTGGGTACGAAATTCAACGGCAGCTTCGCGCGCAAACATGTGAGCTAATTCTCGTTGACACCAAGGACTACTGAAATACTGCCGCGAAAAAAGTGGCACGATAATTTTGGAATTTCCTAGTGCGCGGCCAAGCTCTTGAGGCCACGATTTTCCCGCTTCTAGGTTTTCATCGATAAAGATTTTGACATCGTCCAGTTCCTCGCCAAGCCAATGCCTGAACATTGGAGCAAACGTGTTGCGCACCCACTGCGGCCATTCGCCGTGTCGGCGGTAACTCAGAAACACGTCGTGATCATATGGCATGAAGATGCTCGAATAATAATCCTCGGATAAAACAAATCATTGTACAAGGCTCTAACACCCAAAACACAAAAGGCTCCATCATTTCTGATGGAGCCTTTTTAGATTTAATGCGGCGACGACCTACTCTCCCACACACTTTCGCGTACAGTACAATCGGCCCTGCGGGGCTTAACTTCCGTGTTCGGGATGGGAACGGGTGGAACCCCCGCGGTAATATCACCGCAAACCTGTCGCGCCTTTGGCGCGGCAATTGGTATTTAGCTCCTGGTACTTGGCCTGATTCTCCAGAGGGGAAAATGCTTCTCAACCCTTGAGACAGAGCCAATTACTAACTACTAATTGCTAATTACCAACTGCTTTGATTTTTATCATTGCGCGGCGAGTCAGGTTCTACATCGTTAATCCGCGCAAAGGACCCTTCACAACCGGAAAGGTCAAAGCTTGTAAAAGATCATGAGGACAATGCCTCACAACTGAATAGATTGATTTTGTCTTTCTAACTACATTGGCGCTTGCCATGATGTGCTGAGTAAATTTTATGGTCAAGCCGAACGGGCGATTAGTACACGTAAGCTCAAACCATTGCTGGCCTTACACTCCGTGCCTATCAAACAGGTGGTCTTCCTGTGCCCTTCATTCCCCTTACGGGTTGGGAGATCTCATCTTGAGGAGTACTTCACGCTTATATGCATTCAGCGTTTATTACAACCGAACTTCGCTACCCAGCCGTGCCATTGACATGACAGCTGGAACACAAGAGGTTCGTTCATCCCGGTCCTCTCGTACTAAGGACAAGCCCTCTCAAATCTCCTACGCCCACACCAGATAGGGACCGAACTGTCTCGCGACGTTCTGAACCCAGTTCACGTACCGCTTTAATAGGCGAACAGCCTAACCCTTGGAACCTTCTACAGCTCCAGGATGCGATGAACCGACATCGAGGTGCCAAACCGG
>DASRCD010000104.1:0-2390 GCA_035653315.1 Candidatus Angelobacter sp. | reverse complement strand
AATACTCTTGCTGTTGTTCACCTCATGTCCTCCAGAAAATGAATGCACTGCATATAAGGCCTATTTGAAACTCCAGTTGGGCTGGCTGTTACGCCCCTGACGCGTGAGCTGCTGCAACTTGCTGCCGTCGGCCAGAACGCTCCAGATTTGTTCATTGCCACTGCGATTGGACTGAAATACTATATGCCGTCCGTCAGGGGACCACGATGGAAAGTCATTTCTGCCGCCATCGTGCGTCAATTGTACAATCTGTCGTGACGCGATATCCATAAGGTAAATGTCTTGGCCGCCAAGGATGCCGGGACCGTAATTTCTGATCCAGGCAAACGCCAGCAGCAAGCCATTGGGAGACCATGCTGGTGAAACAGCATAACCCTGGTCAGTGACTTTCTGAACGTTACTCCCGTCCGCATCCATTACATAAATCTGCGGCAGTCCGGTACGCCCGCTTACCCATGCAATCTGGCCATTGGTTTTTGGATTAAAAACAGGAGAAACGTCTCCTTTGCCCGTGCTGAGCCGGCGTGGATTTGCGCCGGAGGCATCCGCCGTAAAGATTTCAGAGAGACCGCTATGCATGGAAGAGGAAAAAGCGATTTTAGTTCCATCTGAGCTCCATGCGGGAGAAAAATTGTCTCCGCCAAATCGCGGGAAGGCCACGGTACGCCCCAGGTCAAACGAGTACATCATGATCTGCCATGATTCTTTTGTCAGACCGCTATACGCCAGCCGCGAGCCGTCCGGGGACACTCTGGGTGAAAGCGCAATCGATCCCAGCTTTGTTACCTGCTTCTGGTTTGCGCCGTCATAATCCATGGACCATATTTCTTTTGTGCCGCTGCGCGTACTCACAAAATAAATCTTGCTCTCCGCGATGCCCGCCAGCCCGCCGCCCAGCCGCGCAATAATCTCATCCGCAAAGCGGTGCGCAATCACCCGCGCATTTTCCACGGTGGCATCTTCCTTATACTGCTTGCCCAGGATCTGCGGATACCCCGGATTCTTCACATCGTAGAGCCATCCCTGCACGTCAACTTTTCCGGCATTCACGCCCACGTTGCCAAACGTCATCACGCCCGCGTTCGTCGGAGGCCCACCCCATATCTTTGCATTGAGCTCGTTCGGCTGTCCCGGCACCTGGCCGGGATAAAAGCTTTTGGCCACCATCTCAAAAATCCCGGCATTATCCAGGTCATACCATAGCGTCTCGTTGAAAGCTGTCATTAGCGGCGCAGTCTGCGGATCGCCATTCGCGGCCTTGAAATCCGGCGACGCCATCCGCGGCCGCTCCTGCCCCATATTGATTTCAATCTTGACCCGGTCTTGGGCCGAAGCCGTCAGCGCCCACGCGCATAGCGCCGTCATCCAGATAAGTATGTAGATCGTTTTTTTCGTTTTAAACATGCCTTCGCCTATTTCGGAGGATAGTCAAACCAAAACTCAACTTCCAGCTTGCTGCCTTCCGGCAGCGCGCCAAATCCATCAATTCTCTGGATTGCCCTGATTGCCGACTGGTCTAATGACGGCACTCCGCTTGATTGCGCCAGATGAACATTTGCTGGGCTGCCATCGCGCATAATGTCAAACTGAATAAACGCGCGATGCGGCGCATTGATGCGCGGATCAATCTCGTACGTCAGCCAGTTCTGCTGCACCTTGCGCCTTACGCCATCAATGTACCAGCCATATTTGCTGCCGAATGCCGCATCCTTGACGCTGAAGCCGCCCTTGGTGTTTGGCGCGGTAAAGTTCCCATAAGGCCCAGTTACAGGCCCGCCTTCGCCATACGGCACCGCCGTATCTACTGGCGTGGGCACAGGACGCGCCACGGCATGAGTCGGTGGCACAGGCTTCTCTATCTGCTTGGGCTTGGGAGTTACTTTTCCTTTAATCGCAATGCCGTCTTCCGTCTCCACTGGTTTCGGCTGAGGTACGGTTTGAGCGACGCCTTTGTTTTCTGTGGCAACAATATTATTGGTGGATTGCTCAGGCTTTGGGATTGGGATAGCTGCGCTCACCAGCTTGGCTTCCACGGCAGAGCCGCCATTATTGCCCCAGTCATTTGCGGTGCTGTGCGATTGCAATACCCAGCCCATTGCAAGGCCGCCCACCACCAGCGCCACATGGAACACAGTGGAGATGAGCAACGGTCTCTTCCATTGCTCGCGTTCATAAAATAAATTGGCCCTGACGTATGCCATATCAGAATCAGTAATTAGCCGTAGTAATTAGTACTTAGCCGTTAGCTTTCAACACAATTACCGGGTAAATCAGAAATTCAAACTCACTTGGGTCTCGTCGTCTTTCTCCCGTTGTCATCTCGACCGATAACGAAGGAGCTTTGCGACTGAAGCAGAGTGGAGAGATCCCGCAGACGCTTGTATTGCCAT
>DASRCD010000103.1:0-12800 GCA_035653315.1 Candidatus Angelobacter sp. | reverse complement strand
CGGCGCCGGGCCGCTTGTAACTTCCATAATGTGCAGGCGAACCAGGCCAATATCCACAACGTCGCCCTTTACATCCGCAATTTGTACGCGATCACCCACACGCACCCCATACTTGCCGATCAGGAAAAAATATCCGGCAATGGAGAGGATCACGTTCTGCAGCGCCACGGCAATCCCCGCCGTAAGCAGGCCGGCAAACGTTGTGACGGCCCCAAGTTCGCTGGCAAAAGCCGCAGCCACCACTAGTACCACCATGCACCACAGAACAATGCGCCGGATCAGCAGGAACTGGTAGCGCCGGCGCGTGTCAGTGATATAGCGGAAGGTTGCGCGTTTCCAGACCTCAGAGATGCCGAACACCAGTCCCAGAACAAGGGCCAAACCCACCAGCCGAAGCAGAAGACTTTTTTCTTCTGTCTGGTATTGCGTTTCCACCGAATTGCGCCAGTTCATGGTGCTGCGCTTATAAACATCAAGCAGAATGTTCTGCTTGCTCAGCGGGAGCATGCTGGCAGTGAGCTGCTTGAATTGGGCTGTAAGCGCGTCCAGATTTTTTCGTTGCTGAGCCAATGCCGCCGGGTCTTGCGAGTCAGCCTGGTCTGAGAGTTGGTCGCCAGCTTGTGTAAGTTCCCGCATTCTTGCCAGCAGAGGCGCGCGCAGGTTCTTTGAGGTTTGCTCCAATTGGTCTGTCTGGCGAAGATTGTCGTCCAGGGCGCGGAGCTTGCGCCGAAGCGTAAACAGGTCGGTGGCAATGGAAAAAATTCCGTTCGGCTCATCCTTATGTTCACGGGTGGCAGCAGCCGTTGCGGACACTGAGGCATTGCTCGCAGGTTGATTTGTTTCCTGTTGGTTGCTATTGGCCGCGGGCAGAGCGTGCGCCAGCTCTTCTATTTGTGCCAGCAGGCTACCTGAAGAAACGCCATTGGCGGTCCCCGCTGCAAACTGCAGCATGTTGCGCAGGGCATCGCGGCGTGCCTGGAAAAGCTCCATTTCGCTCTGTGTCTCGTCTATGGTGGCCTGCAGCGTGCGACGCTTGGCGCCCGTGGCTGTGGCAAGCTGCTGATGAAGCGTATCCAGTTCCTGCTGCGATTGCTTGACTCTTTGGTCGGCCTTGGTCGCGGCATCTGATAATCGCTGAAACTGTGATGGCGCTTGCGATTGGCTGGAAGTATTTGTATTGCCCTGGCTCGCCAGCGCCTGAGCACGAGCACGGGCAAAATCAAAGCCCAGCTTCACTACCTGGTCCGCTGTTTGCCGATTGTCATTCAAAAACAGCGCATCGCTTGGCTCGCTTACCAATTGTTGCTGCGCCGCCAGTTGGCGGGACCACACAATCGTCTGATTGAGGAATGGAATAATATCTTCGCCGTTGCCGCTGGGAGCGTTGTTTTGCGAGTTCTGGGCCACGCCTGCAACCACTGCGACCAGGAGCAATGCGGCTGTGACCAGAAAAGTCTTCCGAGTTGTATTGATTCGCATTAGAAACATTTGTAATTCATTTGAACAGGATATTGAAACATGGAGGCCTGGATTTCAGCTACTCGGTACAGGCTGCATGAATTCTTATGTGGAAGCAAGAACCCCACCGCGCTAGCAGATTCTGGCGCAATAGATATTCAATAAATGATGCTGTAGTTCGTTTAGAGGCTGAAGGCGTGAGCAGGGTTGGATTTACTCTGGTTGATGGCTGCACGCGGGCAATCGCGTGATTAGTAGAGACAATTAAAAAGGGTGTTCTGAATGAACACCCCGTCACAACTATTTTCCCTTGAAATTTACGGAGACTTGGCTCCGCATAAGAACTACTTTTTCTTTGATTTTTTCTTCGCAGCTTTTTTCTTCGTTGCCATGTGTAGATTCCTCCTTGAAGAATTGAGTTCCCTAGGACCTGATTACTCATGTAGCCCAACGAATAGTATCGTTGCCTGCTTACACCCAAGATATTGAGGTAGCGGGGTAGTCAATGTCAATAAAAAAATGCAAAAAAATATTGCGCGCGGCAAGAATACGTGCATGGTCAAAAATCTCTCAGCTTCGCGGGGACAAATTTATTCTGCTTTAACTGAACTTTGCCGACCGATCCAGGCGAAAATTTCCCGCTGCGCTTCAGGATCATCGCCGAAATTTTTTATCCAGTGCACGTTTGGCTCACGGCGAAACCAGGTCATCTGCCGCTTGGCATAATTTCTATGGCCCTGCTGGGCCGTTGTGATCGCGGTTTCAAGTGAAATCTCGCCTTCCAGATATTGCATCGCTTGCCTATATCCAAGCGAGGTCAGTGGGCGCGCGGACGCACCATATCGAGCAGCCAGAGATTGCGTTTCTTCAATCAATCCCGCCGAGAACATTCCTTTAGCGCGGGCATTAATGCGCTGATAAAGCGCTTCGCGCTCCGGATTCAACCCAATGCGCAGGATATTGAAGCCACGCAAAGGCTCGCGGCCTTCTTGCCAAAGCTGTGTCATCGGCGTGCGGGCGCTCATGCTGACCTCTATTGCCCGGATCGCCTTGGGCACGTCGTTCGCGTGAATGGATTTTGCCGCCACTGGATCGAGCCGCCGGAGTATTTTGTGCAGATGTTCGCTTCCTTGTTCTTCCACGCGCTCACGCAGCCGGTTGCGAAGTTCTTCTGAGCGCGGCGGGCCAGCGAATAAGCCCTCCAGCAATGCGCGCAGGTAGAGGCCGGAGCCTCCCACCACAATAGGCAGTCTGCCGCGCATTGCAATCTCCCGGATCGCCTGCCTTGCTAAACGGGAATAATCTCCCGCAGTTACTTGTTCCGTGGGGCTGGCAATGTCAATCAAGTGATGCGGAACGCAATTCCGCTCTGCTGGCGAGGGTTTGGCCGTGCCAATCTCGAATTCCCGATAAACCGCTACTGAGTCGCAATTGACGATCTCGCCGCCCAGTTGTTCCGCCAGATACAGGGAAAGCGCCGTTTTGCCGCTGGCCGTAGGCCCCAAAAGCACAACAAGCAGAGGCCCACTCATGCGCCACCCCACCAGCGGCGCAGAAACACAAATAACAAAATGAGAAGTGCAAGCAGGGCAAGGCCAAGGGCCTGCTGCCGTTGCGCGTCCATGCGGACATTGTAAACAGAAGGCGGAGAAGACGGTCTTTCTTTCAGGATTTGAAATGCTAAACTTAACTGATCTTGTAAGTTACCTGCCAGCAATTCATGGCCACGATTTCAAAATATAAATTCGATAGTTTTGAGGCTGACCTGCGCGCCGCCGAATTGCGCCGCAACGGAACAAAGTTGAAGCTCCAGTTGCAGCCGTTTCAGGTTCTTGTAGCGCTGCTGGAGCGTCCCAGGGAAGTAGTAACGCGGGAAGAATTGCAGCAGCGCCTGTGGCCCCAGGACACGTTCGTGGATTTTGATCACAGCCTGAATACCGCAATGGTGAAACTCCGCGACGTGCTGGGCGATTCGGCCAACAAGCCGAAATACATTGAGACTATCGCCAAGCGCGGCTATCGTTTTTTAGGGACCGCGGAAGCGGTGATGGAACAACCGGCTGCTCCGCCGCAAACAGCGGCCATCCCCCCAGCAGTGGTTGCAGAGCCGACAAATACTCAGACGGCTGTTACGGCAACTTCAGTATTGCCAACTTCTGCATTACCAGCTTCAACATCTCAAAGGCCGTCAACTTCAGAAGTAACGCAAGGTAATCCTTCGGCAGAAACTGTCCCGTCCACGCTAAAACTGACTGAAGCAGAACCGGAGTTGCCGCGCACCAGTCGCGGCTCGGCGCGCACGTTGTTCATCCTTACGCAGGTGATGTACCTGATTTTTTATCTATCGGCGCTCTTCAGTTGGGAGAATACATATCAGGCGTCTTATATGGCCTGGGGACGGGCGGGGAATATTGCTTTCACCATTTATCTGGCCACGTCTCTGGTTGGCGTGGTGGTCCGGTTATACCTGATCTCCGCTACTGCCATGGATTACCATCTGCTCGGAGAGAAGTACCGCATTCTCATGCCCTGGCTGTTTGTGCTGGATATGATCTGGGCATTGGCGCCATTTCTTATTGCGGACCGCATTGGACTGGGCTTTGCCCTGGGCGCGTGTGCGGCGCTTATCTATATGCCATTTGCGCAGCGCACTCTACTGAAGATGATCCAGCGGAAACCGTAGTGGAATTATTCCAGTTCGTTCTTGTCAGGATTGTAGTAGAAGCGCGCGCGGATCGTGAGATAGTCGCTGGTGAATTCCAGAGGAAGATTGGGCAGAGGGATTGCGTCCGTGATTGCGCCCCATGCAGCGCGGTCAAGCGCAACATCGCCGGAGCTGGAAACCAACTTCATTCCTTCCACGCGTCCATCTTTAGTGATGGAAAACTGAATGACCACCACGCCTTTCTTCATCACCGGTGGCATGGCGGATTCAGGAATCAGTGGGTCCCAGTGACTTTGCACGGTGTAGTGCAGCCGCTTCATATACGGGCCAAAATCCACTCCCAGCGTGTCACTCAGAATTTCCATGGGATCATTCGTTTTTGCTCTGGGGTGGGTCGCGTTGCCGTATTCTCCGCCACCGCCGCCATAAGTGGTGGGCGCGGGCGGATGGCCGCTGGCGACTTGCTGAATGGCCTGGCTCACGGAAGAACCGGGAGAAGCAATGGTGAATGGAGATTTACTGGGAGCAGTGGGTGCAGGCGTTTGCACCTGGCTCGTGACTGGAGGCGGCTGTGATGGTTGAGCAGGTGGGGCTGCCTGTGCTGTAGCCGGATTCTGCTGCTGCGCTTGTTGAGCAGGCGGCGCAGGCGGAGCTTGCGGCTTCGGTGGTCCGGGGCGGCGCGCATCAAGCAGTTTGCGCAACGTGTCCTTGTCAACGGACGGAGTTCGCGACTGCGCTATGCGGTCTTTATCAGAAAGAATGTCAGTCTTCGGCTTATTTTTAACTTTCAGGGCATCATCCGGCAGCGTAAGAAACGTTGGTTGTTTCTCCTGATAGGGAACAATCACCGGCTGTCTGGAAGTCCATTTAGGAACGAACAGCAGCAAGAGGATGACAACAGCGTGAGTGGCCAGCGAGATCCAGGCCGCTTCACGACGGCGATATGAAGAGATGCCATCGTCCTCTTCTTCCAGGTCTGCGCTGAGCAGACGCAGGCGCAATTCCGCCAAGGTGACTTGTGTCGGCGTTTTTAGTTCACGTTGCTGGTCTTCAGCAGAGCGTCCTTGCTGTTCTACGACCGGAATATCACACCGCCAGCCTGAATAGGCCTGTTGTTTTCCTGGTTACTATTCTCTCATTAGAACGCCCGTTGTGAGCTGCCCTTGCGGTAACAACAATGAAAAAAACTGAAATCTAGTGGAAATAACTCATTACCAAGGGAATAAGGTGGAAGAAAGTTAACAGATGTTTACAAAGAATTTACAGCGAGTGCAATTTGGCCCGGCGCGTATGTTCTTCAATGGCAGAGAGAATGCCCAGCGCCACGGTGAGCGCGCGGCGTCCATCTTCCAACGTGACCACTGGCTTTGTGCGATGGCGCACCGCCTGAATGAATGATTTCAGCTCTGCCCGCAGCGGCTCTTCGGCTTCTACTTTGGGTCTGTTCAGCGTGACGCCGGGAATAGGAACGTCAGAAGGCGAATCGGCAAAAGACATCAGGTTATGCAGAGAAAATTTTTCTTCCTGCGTGACGCGAATCTGAAAAACGTCCTGCCGTCCATAGTCGAGAGAAACATACTCTTTGGGCTGGAAGAAACGCAGTTTGCGCACGCGCTCCGTGCTGATGCGGCTGGCCGTGAGGTTGGCCACGCATCCTGATTCAAATTCCATGCGTACATTGGCAATGTCCACTTTGCTGGAGACCACAGGCAGGCCGACAGCGCGAATTTCTTTCACCGGCGATTGAACAAAAGAGAGCACCACGTCAATATCGTGAATCATCAGGTCCAGCACAACATCTACGTCCAGGCTGCGCGGGCTGAAGACGCTCAGCCGATGCACCTCAAAAAACATTGGTTTGGTAATCAGCGGCAGCGTTGCTCTTACAGCAGGGTTAAATCTTTCCAAATGGCCCACCTGCACAATGCGCTGGTTGGCGTTTGCCAGGCTAAGCAGTTCGTCGGCTTCATCAAGAGACGAGGCCAGGGGCTTTTCAATCAGCACGTCAATGCCGGCAGCCATCAGCGCCGCTGCCACCGCACGATGATGAATTGTGGGGACTGCCACGGAGGCAGCCTCGATCCTGCCGAAAAGGTCCTCAACATTCGCCAGCGCGGAGCAGCCAAACTGCGCCGCCACAGATTGTGCCTGTGAGAGGTCCTGGTCCACCACGGCCACAAGTTCAACGCCCTGGCCTTGCTTTTGCAGTTCGTGGTACACGCGGGCATGATTACGGCCAAATGAGCCCACGCCAACAACTGCCACCCGAATTGGATTCTCCTGAGCCAGAACTTTGATTTTCTCAGAGCCGGAGCAAAGCAGCAAAGGTTATGGAAGGGTGGGAATCAGAAAGTTACACTGCCGCTATCAGGACTGCCATTTGCATTTCCTCGATCAGCTTTGAGAAAGTGGATGTTTGCTGATGACAGCCATTGCAAAGTAGAGTCGTTTCTGCGCGCTGCAACATCTGAACAAGTTCGCATTCATCAATTTGAGGAAGACAGGGATGGAATATAAAAATCTTGGTTCAACGGGCCTTAAAGTTTCACGCATCTGCCTGGGCTGCATGACGTATGGCACCAGTAAGTGGCGGCAATGGGTGCTGGAAGAAGAACAGGGACGCCCATTTATCAAAGAAGCGCTTGAATCCGGAATTAACTTCTTCGATACGGCAGATATGTATTCGCTGGGGATGAGCGAGCAGGTGCTGGGACGCGCGCTGAAAGATTTTGGCCCTTCGCGCGACAAAGTCGTGATCGCAACCAAAGTTTTCTTTCCCCTGGGTGATGATCCGAACCAGAAAGGCCTTTCCCGCAAGCACATCCTGCATGCCATTGACGATAGCCTGCGCCGGTTAGGCACCGATTATGTGGACCTTTACCAGATTCACCGTTTCGACTACGAAACTCCGATTGCCGAGACCATGGAAGCGCTGCATGACGTGGTAAAAGCCGGCAAGGCGCGGTACATTGGCGCATCGTCAATGTTTGCCTGGCAGTTTGCAAAGATGCTGCACACAGCGGATACGCGCGGACTTACACGATTTGTGACCATGCAGAACCATTACAACCTGGTGTATCGCGAAGAAGAACGCGAAATGATTCCACTATGCCGGGCTGAAGGAATTGGCCTGCTGCCCTGGAGTCCGCTGGCGCGCGGCGTTCTGGCGGGTAATCGCAAGACTGCCACTGTGCGCTCACAGGAAGATGACTACACGAAAAAGCTGTACACGCAGGAAGCCGATGACCGCGTGGTGGATTGCGTGGAGCAGGTGGCCAAACAGCGCGGCGTGCCGCCAGCGCAAGTAGCGCTGGCATGGCTGCTGCATAAGCCGGAAGTTACCGCGCCGATTGTTGGAGCATCCAAGCCGCATCACCTGAAGGATGCCATTGCCGCCGTCAGCCTGAAACTCACGCAGCAGGAAGTTGAGCAGCTTGAGTCAGTTTATGTGCCGCATCCGGTGCTGGGACATCACTAACTGATAGCAGCGCGGCTGCCCATGTTCGTAAATTTTATGGATGTCGCGATTGCTATGATTCTGAGCGGGTATTGCGTCCCAGCAGCCAGCCTGTAACTATGCCTATGCCAAAGGCCACGCCAGCTACGGCGGCAACAGAAGCGAGTGGGCGCGAGCGCACCTGGTCGCGAACATCTTCAATCCGGTCTTCCGCGGCGGTCTTGGCGCGTTGCATGCTGCGTCCGAAATCATTATAAGTTGCGTCCAGACGCTCCTTGACTTTGGCGGAAAGGTCTCTTGCTCTTTCTGCAAATTCCGCTACGTTCTTTACTTGCGAGCCCATCCGTGAATAGTTTTCCGTCTTCATGTTCCCTCCTGAAACTAAAGATTATTATTGCAGACAAACAGTTGTATGTTGCTGGAATCGGGAGCACCACAATATTTTTCTTGCATGAACGCACCATGCATTCAGGCATTTCTGATTGAGCGCATCGCTGCGAAGTCCAAGTTTGCCTTCTGCACAAATTTTCACGATGCTGGATAATGTTCAGGATGAGCATCCAGGGAAACAATCCTGATTGGAATAGTTTTGGGCGCGCCAATGCAAGCCAGAAATGGCGGAAGCAATCGGCAGCCATGGGCCATGATATGACGCGGGCAATCGTGGAAGCAGCCGACGTCAAGCGTGGCATGCGCGTGCTTGATCTTGCCTGCGGTACCGGCGAACCAGCCATTTCATTGGCTGAACTGCTGGAAAATTCTGGTGAGGTCATAGGCGTGGATATTTCTCCCGCGCCGTTGAAGATTGCCGAAGAGAGAGCGTTGCAGCGTGGGCTGGCTAACGCCAGGTTTCAGCAGGCAGATGCGCACGACCTTCCATTTGCTGCTGACAGTTTTGACCGCTTGACTTCGCGCTTGGGCGTGATGTTCTTTTCTGATTTGCAGAAAGCGCTGAGAGAAATAAAACGTGTGCTCAAACCGGGTGGCGCCGCCATTCTGATGGCGTGGGGGCCTATGCATCAGCAGCCTTATTTCAGCACAACCATAGGGACAGTGCTGCAGGACTTCCTGGGGCCGTTATGTCGCAAGCAGCAAAGAGTGTATTTACCTTTGGAGAGAAGGATGTTCTGGCCCAGGCATTCCGGGCCGAGGGCTTTTCCAGCGTGCATGAACAATTCATTACAGTTCCATGGACGTGGCCGGGAACACCGGAGGAAGTCTGGGATTATTTTCAGGATGTAGCCGTTCCGTTTGCGCCGCTGCTCCAGTCCATTCCACCGGAAAAGCGCGAAGAAATAGACGGGAAGGTATTACGCGCAATCAGAAAGTATGATGATGACGGAAAAATTCAGTTTACGGCGAATGTGAATCTTACGAAGGCTGTGAAGTGAAAGCTTGAAGGCCGCTGGAAGAAATTGCGCCTTCACCGTAGACGATAGAACACTCCTAAAATTATTCCGAATATTGCATGGGAAAATAAAATGACCGCGGGTGTCTGGACTCCGTAATGGAGCGCCAGAAAACCAGGAGGTTCCAGCATGTTGCAAGCCTCCGGCCCATGCTGTTCGCTTGCCATGCGCGGATGCACGCCCGGCATAAGCCCCATCATCACGACCAGCACAAAAAGTCCATGCAGTAATCCAATCACCGCGCCACGCCACCAACCAGCCTCATGCAATGACTGGAAGATCAGAATGTAAATCAGAGAGAAGAGCCAGCCTGTCAGCAGGTGGAATATGTAACCGTAAAGCCTCGCTCGGTCACGATCAGGCGTAAAGATGGTGCCTAGCATGTAAGGCAAATTCATGCGGGTAAAGCCCATGCCCTGCGTTGCAGCGCTAATCAAGGACAGGATCAGAGTGGCCAGAAAGCCCCAAAGCAGCCAACTATCCCAATTCATGCTTTTACCTCCGATGAAGACGTTTCCACGTCAGAGCCGGTCTTCGACGAGGGCTGTTGCTCTCCACGTTCTTTTTCTTCTAATGTGAGCGCCGCGCTGATCAGCCCAATATGCGTAAATCCCTGAGGGAAATTGCCCAGAGCCTCACCATTATTCGGATCTGTTTCCTCGGCGAAGAGGCCCAGATCATTTCCATATTTCAGAAGCGACGCAAACTGATCATGAGCCTGCTGCAAAGTTCCGCCGCCCAGGGCAAGGTACTCAACGCTCCAGAAGCCGCAGATGCCAAACGCCCCTTCCGCCGCCTGCCGCTCATAACGGTAAAGCAAACCGTTGCCTGTGCCGAGTTTCTCGCGAATTGCCCGATAAGTGCCGCGCATGCGTGGCGAGTCAGCCTTTTCAAAGCCATACCAGGGAATACGCAGGAGCGATGCATCCAACTCATCGCCTCCCAGCGTGCTGGTATAGCTTTGTAATTTTTCGCTCCATGTTTGTTCTTCAATCTGCTTTCGAATGCAGTCACGCACTCTGGTAAACCGTTCCCGTGGCACTCCTGAGAGCACTCCTTTTTCATCCAGAGCCAGCAGACGGTCCATTGCGGTCCAGCACAGCAGGCGAGAATACGTATGTTTTTTGCGGCCGGAACGGGGCTCCCATATTCCTTCATCAAAGGAGTCCCAATGTTCGGCGACGAAGTTACCCAATCCGATCAGCACTCGATGTGTACCCTGATCGAACTTTTCGATGTGCTCTCCATACTGGGCGCTGGCTTCCACCAACTCGCCATAGACATCAAGCTGCAACTGGTTGCGAGCGCCATTGCCAATGCGGACCGGACGCGATGCGGCATAGCCGCTCAATGCGCCCAGTGTCTTCTCATGAGGGGCTATCTCGCCAAAAACCGTGTACAAAATGCGCATCTCAGGTTGCGTGCGCCGCGTGGCATGCAGCAGCCATGTGAGGAAACTCTCTGCCTCTTTCATGTAACCAAGGCCAATCATGGCACGGATGGTCATGGAAGCATCGCGCAGCCAGCAATAGCGGTAATCCCAGTTCAGGTCGTCTCCGATTCTTTCCGGCAAAGAAGTGGTAGGGGCGGCAACAATTGCTCCGGAAGGAGAATAAGTCAGCATCTTCAGGGCTAGCGCACTTCGTGTAACAGCATCGCGATAGCGGCCCTTGTAAGTCGATTTCGAAGCCCAATCCTGCCACCATGCCACGGAGCGATCAATGACGGCTTGGGTGCTTCCGCCCAGAGCTGGAAGCACCATTGGCGCTTCTTCAGAATAGCTGAGAGAAAACTGAGCAGCTTCACCACCACGCAGGGTGAAAATGGCATGGAGGGTTTCGCCATCCGTTTTGAGAGACACGCTGCTGCGGAGCAGATATGAGCCGCGTCCAACGTCTACCCGGAACCCAAGCACGCCAAGATTGCGGATTCGCGCCGGCCCTGCGCCATAGCGGGGCCGAGGGCAAAATTTAATTTCAATTTCTATTTCTCCTTCCGTGCACACGATATGCCGGAGCAGTTCATGATTCGGAAGAAGATTTTTCTTTTTGAAATCCTCTGAAGCCACCGGCATCAGGTCAGTAAGGGTGGCCCGGCCGCTTGCGGAAGTGAAATAGGTTTCCAGAACGTTGGAGTCCCAGATATAAGCACGGGTAAATTCACAAGCATGGGTTGGTGAAATGGACCAGAATCCGCCTTTGTCCTTGTCCAGCAGGGCGGCAAAGATGGAAGGGCTGTCAAAGCGCGGCCAGCACAGCCAGTCAATCGAACCATATCGTGACACGAGAGCTGCGGAGCGGCAGTCGCCAATTACGCCATAATCCTGAATTTTAGGAGCTAGCCGTCCGTAGGAAAGCACAAGAAAATAGATGTACGCAGGTTGCCGGTATGATGCCCGCGCTTAGGAATCTTGATCCGTACAGCGCATTAAATTGCATTGGTGGAATGCTGCAATGAATGCAGGAGATTTTTCTTTAGCGTTTGCCAGGCAAATAATTGGAGCGGACTGCCGGCAAATGCCTGGGCTATGGCAAAGACGTTGATGGGATGGAAATGCGCGTCATTGACCACGGCATAAACCGGCTCAGAATAATGCGGATAGAACTTGTATTTGTAATGCTCCAGCCCTTTAAAGTTGTACAGGGAGTTGGCCGTCATACGCATAAAGCGAAAGAGAGCGCGCAACCAGTAAGGACCGGGCACACCCAGCCGGAGCACTCTCTCAGAGAGAGGAACCAATCCCATGGTCACTTCCTGATAGCCTTCACCAGCAAAGGTACACATAGCAGCATGCACAAGAAATTCACTGGTGCCCAGAGGCGCTTGTGCGCCGTGTGCCCATTGCTCAAAGAGCCAGCCATTCCGGTTGGACATGGGGCTGCAGAGCAGGTAGCCGATCATGCGGCCATTGCGCCTAGCCACAAAGAGACGCCTGTCACTAAGGTGATTGAAGATTTCCGGCTCAATCAGAAAATGCAAAGGCGGCAGGTGTTTGCGCTGGAGCCATTGCCGGCGTATGGCGCGCAATTCTTCAGAACCGGCTGCAGCGCTGGCCGGCATCTCAGATGCTTCAATGCCTTTGTTTTTTGCGCGTGAAACCTGATATCGAAGGGAAGAGTGCGATTTCAAAATGGATTGCCAGTCCCCGGGATTCCAGTAAGGCAGTGATCCAATGGCTGCAATGGAATGAGCAGGGGAGCGATTCACAAATTCAGCAAAGCGCGGCCCCACGTGAAAATAGCAAACGCGCTCACGCGCGCTTTTTGCATCTGCTTCAAATTCTGCCACGACCTCCCCTGTCCTTGAAGGATTGCAGACAGGAGCTCCGGCCACCACTCGTATGTGGTTGCATACTACATAACCAATGAGCGCATCACGCCGCCGGCTGAACCAATGGCGTATCCCGGGATTCAGGATCTGGTAAGCGATTGGGTTCCAACTGTAAGAGAGCACAAGCTCGCGAGCAAGCGAGAGATCGTCCAGGCCCGGCAGAGTTGTTTTTAAATTCATTCGGTTGCGGGCTGCTCAGGTGCAGCCCGTAGGATTACAGGCAGCGCTACTCCTCTTTGTAACGCGGCACGGGACTTGGGTTGCGCTCCACAAATTGATGCTGATGCCAGTAAGGGTAAGCTGGGACGGTCTGACTTGCCCGGTCTAAAGTCTCTACTTGCGCAGCAGAGAGGTTGAAGCTGGCGGCCTCAAGATTTGCGCGAAGCTGCTCTTCATTGCGCGCGCCAATGATCACGCTGGCAATGGTGGGCCGCTGAAGCAGCCAGTTAAGCGCGACCTGCGGAACGGTCTTGCCGGTCTC
>DASRCD010000102.1:0-4120 GCA_035653315.1 Candidatus Angelobacter sp. | reverse complement strand
AAAGATACGGCGCAGTGGATTTGAACCCTTGCCTTCTTCTGATTGCGGGTTCACGCTCAGCAGCACCGGCGAGAAGCTCATGGTCTGGCCTTCAGAAACGTTATCTTCTGTTGAAGCGTCCTTGAATCCGGCTTTCTTTACCGTAACGCGATGAAAGCCTTTTTCCACTGTGAGCTGTGCGGGTGTCACCATGCCGGTATCTTTTGCGTCCACCCAGACATTCGCGCCCTGCGGATTGCTGGTGACCACAATGGTGGAAACCGCCGGAGGCAATTGTGCGGAAACATCAATGCTCTTGCCGGCCACGGATTCAACGTTGCGCGTCTGCTGCAGATACCCAGCCTTGGTGAAAACGATGGTATGCGTGCCTGCTGCAAGGTGGGAGGCGGTAAAGGGAGTAAGCCAGTTGGGCTCGCTCCAGCCATCGATTTCAACTTTTGCGCCATCCGGCTGCGAGATCAATTTCAATTCGCTCTGCTGAACAAAGACCTTGTTCGGCGAACTGGTGGCCTTTACTGGAGCCGGCTGCTTCTGTGCTTCCAACTGCTTTTTGCTGGGAAAGAACTTGACTGTTGTGTCCGGCGCAATGATTTCCTTGTCACTCTTTTCAGGAGTAGGAACCGGCACTGCAATGGCAACAGGCGTGGGCTGCTGTGCGGCCTGTTGCTGAAGTTCCCGTGCCTTGCTTTCCGCTGCAAGCTGCCGCATCTTTAGCTGCGTCCGATGATAAGAATATCCGCCCATTGCGGAGCCCAGCAGCAGAACGGTAACAATGGCGGCAATGAGCACGCTGTGCTTATTGGAAAAAATAACGTTCACTGGCCGGTGCAATAGGACCGGCTTTTTTGCCGGGGCCGCTGCAGCCGCAGTCCTGACTGTATTGCCGGAAACCACTCTGACTGGCAGCACAACGGTTTTTTCCGGCGTGGCTGGCGCATGGCCTATGGCGGTGGTTGAACCGCTGCGGGCCGGGCCTGCCAGCTTGTAATTTTCAAGGTCGCGTACAAGGTCCGCACAGGTTTGATAGCGATCGTCAGGCGCTTTGGCCAGTGCCCTGGTGACAATCGCGCTCAAACCTGGGTGAACCGTTACATCCAGATCGCGTGGCGTGATCGGGTTTTCATTGACGATTTTGTAAATGATCGTCGTAACATTCTGACCCACGAATGGTTTTTCGCCAGTCAGCATCTCATAAAGAATTACGCCCAGGCTGAAGAGATCAGAGCGCCCGTCCAGTGACTTGCCTTTCACCTGCTCAGGCGACATGTAATTGGGCGTACCTAAAACTTGTCCGGTATTGGTGACCTGCCCGCCGGACTTGGCAATGCCAAAATCCATGATCTTCACCGTGCCGTTCGCGGTGATCATGATGTTGGCCGGCTTTATGTCACGATGAATAATGCCATTAGAGTGCGCGTAATCCAGCCCGCGGCTGATCTGACGCGCAATTTGCAGGACTTCGTCCGTCGCCAGCACGCGCTTTTCCGCCAGGATCTCATGGAGCGTGGTGCCCTCAATGTATTCCATGGCGATGTAAAAGATTCCATCGCGCTCGCCGGCGTCATAGATGGTTACGATGTTGGGATGGTTCAGGACCCCGGCGGCGCGCGCTTCATTCTGAAAACGGCGCACCATTTCCTGCGCGTCCAATCCATGGACGTCAAGCCGCATCGTTTTGAGCGCTACAGTACGGCCGATTGTTGGATCCAGCGCCTTGTACACAACGCCCATGGCGCCGCGCCCAAGTTCACCGGTAATCTCATATCTGCCAACCGTTTGAATAGACATCATCGGGGCTAATCTTCTTCTTCAGACCTCAGTGGCGCCCTTGCTGTGTCTTGGGGGAGAGACAGGTACAAACTGTATCGGCACTTCTTTTTGGAGCTAAAACTCCGGGTAAGGTGAAAATAGCCCATTGGATTACCGGGGGTCAATGTCTTCGAAGAGCAGGCATGTGACTTTAGTTTTTGCTTCATAAAAGACGCAATAAAAAGCCAGTGCTGCCTTGGGCCGGCGCGTACAATGCCTGCTATGCGCTTCTATCCTTTGGTTTTATTGGCTCTCTCATTTTTCTTGTCCGTACGGACTGAAAACAGCTTTGCCGCTGTGCTAAACGCTGCCCAACAGCCTTCCACCGGCGATCAGGCAGGCGAAGTCTCCGGCCAGCAGCGTATGGCGCTGGCTAAGGAGATTGAAGGTGTGCTCACTGCACAAGTGCATGCCTGGAACCAAGGCAATCTGGAGGAGTTCATGCAGGGCTATTGGCGGTCGCCGAACCTGGAATTTTATTCAGGCGGCACCATCACCCGCGGCTGGGAACCAACTCTTGCGCGTTACAAGCAGCGCTACCAGTCTGAAGGCAAAGAGATGGGCAAACTTAAATTTCAGGACCTGAATATTGACCTGCTCAGCCAGAAATCCGCCGTGGTGACAGGAAAATATCAACTGACTTTGTCTGACGGCAAAACTCCCCATGGCATATTTACGCTGATTTTCAAGCGCATGCCCACTGGCTGGAAGATCGTGCATGACCACACATCAGGGCCGGGGGAGTAAGAGGGCAAGGGGCGTGTGAATGATGTCACGCTGAGAAGGATAAGGATCAGGTTAACCGTTGTGTTGGTAGACCCCTGTGTTGGAAAGCTTCTTGTGTTGGAAAGCCTAAAGACCCTGAGATGGCCCTGATATTTCCAGAATTTTCCATTGAGCTGCTGGTTACCTGATTTCGGCGGGAGGTCTGAAGAAGGGGAAGTCGGGAGTTAGCGGCTATGTGAAAGAAGCTAAAGAGCTAAGCCGGCACAGGCTTAGTACTACTTAGGCGATAATTTCGTGCTTTGGGACGGAAAAGCCTTACGAAACCTGCGTGACTTGTGCGCATCTAATGTTCTTGAGGAGTCCACAGGCGGGCGGGCTGGTATCTCGTTTATTTCAAGGCGGGTTGGAGGGGCGAGGCGCTTTTCATCCCGGATGCCTTGTGGTAACCTTAGTACTCTCGGGACGTGCGCGCATCCAAACCTAAATTCCCGCCGATATTCTTTAGTGGATACGAGCGTACAGCCCCGTATTGTCACGAAACTGTTGTCACGAAAAAAATGAGGTCGTGGTTTGGCTCTAGAAGATAAATTTGACGACATAAAAAAACTAATCGACGCAGGTAAAGAAAAAGGATATCTCACCTATGACCAGGTCAATGACCTAATACCCGGTGATGTCCACTCCCCAGATGATCTGGACGACCTGCTAACCACGATTGGCACCCAGGGCATTGACGTCCTGGATGGAAGTAAAGGACTGCCTTCAGAACAGAAGTTTGAAGACCTGGAAGAAGGCGAAGACGTTGAACTGGATCTGACGCCCGGAGCGCTGGAAAAAACCAACGATCCGGTGCGCATGTACCTGCGCGAGATGGGCACGGTTCCGCTGCTCACGCGCGAAGGTGAAGTTGAAATTGCAAAACGCATTGAACGCGGACAGCTCCGCGTGCTTAAGGCGCTTTCACGCTCTCCCATCGTCATCAAGGAAATTCTCGCCCTGGGCGAGGACCTGAAAAAAGGCGTGCGCTCCATTAAAGAGCTTGTCGCCTTTGATGAAGAAGAGATCACCGACGAGATCGTCCAATCGCGGCTGAAAGGTTTTGTCGCGCAGATCGATGAAGTCGGCAAGCACTATCGTAAAGTCCAGCAGCTTGAAGAAAAACTTGAGGCGGTGCAGCAGAAGAAGAAGCCCAAGGAATTTCGCAAGCACCGCTGGGCCCTGGGACGCGCGCAGGTGGAAGTTTCCACCGGCATTCGCGGACTGAAGTTCACCAATCCGGAGCGCAAGCGCCTGATTGACCGCGTGAACAAGACCGTTGACTCCATGCGCTCGCTCGATCGCCAGGTGAACAACCTGGAAAAAAAGATTGACGCAACGCGCGTTGAAGAAACCAAGCGCGAATACCGCCGCATTCAGCGCCAGCATCGTAATGATCTGGAAAAGCTGGAGACCGATACCGGCGTCAGCTATCAGGAACTCAAGCGCACGCAGCGCGAAATCATTCAGGGTGACGTTGACGCGGAAGCCGCGAAGCGCGAACTGATTGAAGCTAACCTGCGTCTTGTGGTTTCCATCGCCAAAAAAT